>JACNHM010000153.1 GCA_014383605.1 Chloroflexota bacterium | reverse complement strand
CTCTTTTTGCATAGGATAACCTTGCGAAGGCTCACAGCCTTCGCAAGGTTGCCCACTTCCAACTTCCATTTTTTCCCCTTTGCCCCTCCTGTGGTATACTGGGGCCATTCTGCGTGGGGAGGAAACCTCTCCTCGTGCGCCATTGCAAATAACTTCAGGGAGGACGTCGTCAATGAGCATACCTTTCGCCAGCGACGAGTGGGTCAAAACCCTCATGGTCAAGGTAAACGAGAGCGAGGCCTACCGCAGCGCGGCCAGGACCTGGGAGGGCGCCTTCTATTTCATCGTGGACCCCGAGGGCAGCGTGACCGAGCCGGTCATCATGTACATGGACCTGTGGCACGGCGACTGCCGCGAGGCGTTCATCGCCGCCGACGAGAGCGTCAAGAACCCCGAATTCCGCATCAACGCGCCGGTCAGCGCCTGGAAGCAGGTGATCACCAAACAACTGGACCCTATCCAGGCCCTGATGACCCGCCGCCTCAAGCTGCAGGGCAACATGATGAAGATCATGCGGGCGGTGAAGGCGGCGCAGGAGCTGGTCAACTGCTGCACGCAGGTGCCCACGGAGTTTCCGGCCTGAATTGGCGCGACCCAGCGCACTAGGCAAAAGTCACGCTCTGTTCCGGCTGGATCGCCAGATCCGTCGCCAAGGCAAAAGGGTCTCTTTTGCGCTGATGTCTTCTTTGGCTCAACGTGGATTCGTGGGGTAAAAGCTCGGCCGGTGTTGCTTTTGGGGTTCGTAATGGCGACTTTGGTCGCTTATGCCATAGACAGAGCGACTGAAGTCGCTACTACAAGCCCTCCGTACCCCTCAAATCCACGTTGATCCCCTTCTTTCTGTATAGGAGGAAGCACGGCATGGGCGAGAAGCCGTTCCAGGACTACTACCCCGATCATTTCAGCTACTGTTACGGCTGTGGCCGGCTGAATGAACACGGCCTGCAGATCAAGAGCACCTGGGAGGGCGAGGAGGCGGTGTGCACGTTCACGCCCCGGCCCTATCACATGGCCATCCCCGGCTATGTTTACGGCGGTCTCATCGCCTCGCTCATAGATTGCCACGGCACGGGCACGGCCGCGGCGGCAGCCTATCGCGCCGCAGGTCGGGCGATGGACACGCCGCCGCCGTTGCGCTTCCTGACCGCCTCGTTGCACGTGGACTACCTGCGACCGACCCCGCTGGGCGTGCCGCTGGAGGTGCGGGCCAGGGTGAAAGAGATCAAGGGGCGCAAGGTGGTGGTGGAGGCGCGGCTGCTGGCCGAAGGGGAGGTGTGCGCTCGCGGCGAGGTGGTGGCCGTTCAGGTGCCGGAGCATTTGATACCGGACAGCAAATCGCAGGAAGTGGATGCCTACCTGCAGGGCCTGGAACCAGGGCGGCGAGCGGCGTTGGAAACCCTGCGGTCTCTCGTGTTCGACGTCGTACCGGAGGCGGTGGAAACCATGCGCTACCGTATGCCCACGTATGAACAAGGCGGCAACGTGCTCTGCGCCTTCGCCTCGCAGAAGCATCACCTGAGCCTGTACGTGGATCCCCGCCTGGTGGAGAAGCACAGGGGCGCATTGGGCAGCCTCAGCCTGGGGAAGAGCTGTATCCGCTTCCGGCGCATTGAGGATCTGCCGCTGGATACGGTCACGGCGATATTGGAGGAAGCCGTGCAGATGGGCCGGGGCGGGTGAATGGTTCCGGCCACTGGATTCCTTTGAATTGGCCTCTGGCATTTTGGGCTCGTAGTGACGACTTCAGTCGTCTGCAGGCGGAAAAGAGCGACTGAAGTCGCTACTACGAACCTACGTCTGAGGTGCGGCGTCGTTGGACGCTGGGGAAGGGATGGGATGCCAGGCAAAGCGCTGGAAGGGAAGGTGGCCATCGTTACGGGAGCCGGCCGGGGGATAGGGCGCAGCATCGCGCTGACCCTGGCGCGCAGTGGGGCGCGCGTGTCTCTGGCCGCCCGCACCGGCGCGGACCTGCACGTTGTCCAGTCGGAGATCGCGGCCCTGGGCGGACAGGCCGCCAGCTTCGTCAGCGACGTCAGTTGCGAACCGGACGTGATCCGGCTGGTGCGCGGCACGGTGGAGCGGTTCGGTCGTCTGGACATCCTGGTCAACAACGCCGCGATAGGCATCTTTGGGCCGCTGGTGGAGATGACCGGCGAGCAGTGGGATACGGTGATGGCCGTCAACGCCCGTGGCCCCTTCCTCTGCTGCCGGGAGGCCATCCCCTACCTGCGGCAGCAGGAGCAATCGTTCATCGTCAACGTCGCCTCGGTCGTGGGTGTGAAGGGATACGCCAACCAGTCGGCCTACAGCGCCTCCAAGCACGCGCTGATGGGCATGACCAAGGCCCTGGCCAGGGAGGTGCAGGCGGACGGCATTCGGGTGCACGCCATCTGCCCGGGCGGGGTGGACACGTCGTTTGTCGGCAATGCCCGCCCCGATCTCGACCCGTCGGTGCTGATGCAGCCGGAGGAGATCGCCGACATCGTGCTGTTCCTGGTCACACGGCAGGGCAATGCGGTCATTGACGAGATAAACGTGCGGCGGGCGGCATCAACGCCCTGGGCATGAGCGCGAGATTCCCTCGAGGAGGTCAAGATGTGGTTCTTCAACAGTCCTGAAGTCATTTTCGGGCCGGGCGCGCTGGACTACCTGGAGGAAATCCAGGGGCAGCGGGCTTTCATCGTCACCGACGCCAACATGGAGGCCCTCGGCTTCGTGGAACTGGTGCGGGAGCGGCTGCAGAAGGCCGGTCTGGCCTGCCAGGTGTGGGCGGAGGTGGAGCCGGACCCGGCGCTGCAGACGGTGCAGCGCGGCGCCGCGGCCGCGCTGGCCTTCCAGCCGGATTGGATCGTCGGCCTGGGCGGCGGTTCCTGCCTGGACGCGGCCAAGGGGGTGTGGGTGCTCTACGAGCGGCCCGACCTGACGCCCGACGGCATCAATCCCATCGAGCGGCTGGGGCTGCGCCAGAAGGCGCGCATGATCGCCATCCCCACCACCAGCGGCACGGGGGCCGAGGCGACGTGGGCCATCGTGCTCACCGACGAGGCCGAGCAGCGCAAGCTGGGGCTGGGCTCGCGGGAGAACCTGCCGGACATGGCCATCGTGGATCCCCTGTTCGCCGCCAACCTGCCGCCCCGCCTCACCGCCGACACGGGGTTGGATGCGCTCACCCACGCCGTCGAGGGGTACACCAGCAGTTGGGCCAACGATTTCTGCGACGGGCCATGTCTCAAGGCCATCGAGTTGGTGTTCAAGTACCTGCCGCGGGCTTATGCCGACGGCCGCGACGGTGAGGCGCGGGAGAAGATGCACAACGCGGCCACGCTGGCCGGCATGGGCTTCGGCAACTCCATGGTCGCCCTGGCCCACAGCATGGGCCACGCCCTGGGCGGCGTCTTCCACACGCCGCACGGCCGCGCCGTTACCCTCTTCCTGCCCTATGCCATCGAGTTCATCGCCGGCGGCCCGACGATGACGCCCACTCGCTACGGGGAGATCGCCCGTTTCCTGGGATTGGCGGCGGAGACGGAGGAGCAGGGCGCGGCCAGCCTGGTGGCGGCCATCCGTGATCTCATGCGCCAGGTGGCGCAGCCGCTGACGCTGCAGGAGCTGGGGCTGAGCCGCCAGGAACTGGAAGCGAACCTGGAGACGCTGGCCACCAACGCCGAGCTGGACGTTTACACCGTCACCAGCCGGCGCGTGCCCACGCACGAGGAGATCGTCCGGCTCTACCACTATGCCTACGAGGGCAGGCCGGTGGACTTCTAGTGGCGGTAGATTGGTAGATTGGTAGATTGGTAGGTAGGTAGGTAGGTAGGTAGATTGGTAGATTGGTAGGTTGGTAGACTGGTAGGTTGGTAGATTGGTAGATTGGTAGATTGGTCAGCAGACGAGGAGCATACGATGGATACCAAACCTCAGGGCATAGCCCAACCGACTAT
>JACNHM010000489.1 GCA_014383605.1 Chloroflexota bacterium | reverse complement strand
ACAAAACCGCAAACTCTTTCGGTCAGGCCGTAGCGGCCGCTTAGTCCGCAACGAGCTTGTTGACTATCTCCATCAGGTTGGCTGCCGCCAGGTGGTCTGGCTGATGAAGGACGAGGGGGACGCCTTGCTTCTGGGCGGCTATGCACGCTTCCACTGCCGGAGGCATCACGCCGATGATCTCACATCCCAACTGCGAGCGGATGGCTGTCAGAGGCACGGCCAACGTGGTGCGGTTGACCACTACCAGGCCCACCACGCCCCCGCCCACGCCCCATGACTCCAGCAGTTCCAGAGTGAGCTTGCCTGAGGCCACAGAGGTCGGTTGCGGCTCCACCACCAGGGCCAGCCGATCACAGAGTTGAATCGCCGCCCGACTGGCATCACAGGGATGGCCAGGCAGATCAATGATGGTGACATTGGCCATGCCAGCCAGCACTTTGATCACTGCCTCGGCCTGATCGTCGCCGATGGGCATGAACTCTTCCACCTTTTGGGGGCCAAAAAGCACTTGCAGGCCGGACGACCAGTTGACCAGGCGTGCGCTCAATTCCTTCTCGTTGATGCGCTGGGGATCGAGCTCCAGCAAGCGGCTTAAGTTCTCGGTGGGTGTGTGTCCCAATTGAGACGCGAAGCTGCCGTAATGGGATCTGAGCTCCACGGCGATTACTGTCTTCTTCTGCTGCGCGAGAGCTACTGCGACGTTCAGAGCCACCGTCGTGGTGCCTACGCCGCCTTTGGCCCCCATGAAACCCAGCACCTTTCCAGCTTTTACCGGTCGTGCCTTGCGCAGACGTTCTACCTGGGCGCGGTGCCTTTCGATGGCGTAGCGTATCGAGCGCGCCAGCAGGCCGCTGTCCAGTTGCCCCTTGACCAGATAGTCCTGGGCGCCCTCCCGCACCGCTCGAACGGCCAGGTCCGCATCATCGAGGCCGGTCAACAGCACAATGGGCACATCCGGCGCCTGGGCGTACACCCGGGCGAAGGTGTCCAGCCCCTGGCTGTCGGGCAGCGAGAGATCCAGAAGGACCAGGTCAATACCACCCTCCGCCAGACGCTCCAGACTCGTCGAGAGCCGGTCGCCGCGCTGCACATCGAAGGCCACTCCCCGCACTTCGGCCAGCATCTCCCGGATCAGTCGAGCATCTCCGGGATTGTCCTCGACCAGTAAGATTCTGATCGGTGTGTAGTTCATTTCCCTCCTCCTCACCTGTCCGGCAGGCTCACGGTTGTGAGCCAGAAATCCTCGATAGATCTCACCACGGCCATGAACTGCTCCAGGTCAATGGGTTTGGTGATGTAGCAGTTCGCCCGCAGATCGTAGGCTTCGACGATGTCTTGTGCGGCCTCCGAGGTGGTCAGGATGACGACGGGGATGCGCCGCAGGCTGGGGTCTCCTTTGATCTCCGCCAACACCTGGCGGCCATCCTTCCTGGGCAGGTTGAGGTCCAGCAGGATGAGGCCTGGCCGAGACACGTGGGCATAATCTCCCTCTCGGCGCAGGAAGGCCAGCGCCTCCACCCCGTCTCTGACCGCGTTCAGTGTGTTGTACATCCTGCTTTCCTTGAGGGCTTCTACCGTCAAGCGCACGTCGCCAAGGTTGTCCTCCACCAACAGAATCTCAATGGGCCTGCCGCTCGTCTGATCGCACATAGTAATCCGCCTTTCCTCAGGGGTTACTGCTTACCCGCTCCCGCCGGATCGCCAGATCCGGCGGCTGGACCGGCTAAACTCGCTGCTGTGGGCCAGAAACCCTCGGCCAAAAGTGATATCGGCTCCTTCGGGCCTGGACTTGGCAGTCCAGGCTGAGCAGGGTGAGCAATTACTCTCAGGGGAGGGTGCAACAGAACGTCGAGCCCTTTCCGAGCTGCGACTCCACCCAGATCCGTCCACCGTGGCGGTCCACAATCCTCTTGCATACGGCCAACCCGATGCCCGTGCCGGGGTACTCCTCTCGACTGTGCAAGCGCTGGAAGATGACGAAAATGCGCTCGTGATACTGGGGGTCTATGCCGATGCCGTTGTCGCGCACCGAGAAGAGCCATGCACTGCCCTTGCGCTCGGCGGCGACATGAACGTGCGGGGGCTGCTCACCACGGAACTTGATGGCGTTTCCGACCAGGTTCTGGAACAACTGCGTCAGTTGTGTGGCGTCGGCCATGAGGCGCGGCAGGGGGTCGCGGGTGATCACCGCCCCGCTTTCCTCGATAACCATCTTCAGATTGGCCAGCGCCTGGTCAAGGACAGCGTCGCCGTCGGTGGGCGCGAAGTCCTTGCCGCGAGTGCCCACCCGGGAATAGGTCAACAGGTCGTTGATCAGCGTTTGCATGCGACTGGCCCCATCCACGGCGTAGGCGATGAACTCGTCGGCGTCCGCATCGAGCCGCCCCTTGTATCGCCGCGCCAGCAGTTGCACGTAGCTGGCCACCATGCGCAGCGGCTCTTGCAGGTCGTGGGAGGCCACGTAGGCGAACTGTTCCAATTCGCTATTGGAACGAGCCAGCTCGGCCATGGTGAGTTTCAGAGCTTCCTCTGCCCCTTTGCGCTCGGTGATGTCTTCCAGGCTGCCCTCGTAGTACAGCACGTGACCATCGTCCCCGCGGACGGCCTGGGCCGTGTCGCTCACCCAAATGACCGATCCGTCGAAGCAGCGCATCTGCATCTCGAAACGGCGCACGGCTCCCTGGCGCACCATCAGGGCCTTCCACTGCTCCCGCGCCTCAGAGTCCGCATACACATCGGCGGCGCTGGCCTGCAGCAGGGTCTCGCGGTTGGGGTAGCCCAGCATCTGCACCAGGGCTCGATTGGCGTCTACGATCTGCCCTTCCGGCGTGGTGCGGTAGAGGCCCACCGGCACACCGTCAAACAGGTGGCGATAACGTTCCTCGCTTTCCCGCAAGGCCTGCTCCGCCTGTTTGCGCTCGGTGATGTCTCGACCTATGCCCACGAGCCCTACGATCCTCCCCTGATCATCGCGCAAAGGCACCTTGGTGGTGGACAGCCATCCCTTTCGGCCGGAGGCCTGGTTCATGAGAGGTTCTTCGCGGTTGATCAGCGGTTGACCTGACGCCATGATCTCCTGTTCGTCGGCATAGTATTGGGCGGCCAACTCCTGCGGGTAGAAGTCGAGATCCGTCTTTCCCAGGAGTTCGTCGGGTGTTGCTGCCCCCATGAGACGCGCCACGGCCAGGTTGCCGATAACAAATCGGCCCTCGGTATCTTTGATGTAGATGAAATCGGGCACGTTGTCTATCATGGCGCGCAACAGACGGCGCTCTTCTGCCAGCATCTTCGCCGGCTGCTCGAGCCGGATTTCCGATGTGTCCAATTCAGCAATGCATTGGCGCAGTTCCGCTACTTCCTGTATCAGTTGCTGTTCTGTTTTTCTTTCGTTCTTCATCTCGCCTTTCTCGGAGAGGATTAACACTGCATGAATACTCTACCACATAATGGACGTTTTGTCAAGCGTCTGAAATCGTCGCTACAAGCCCTGCTTCTTCATTAAGTGAGAGCTACTGCAAACAGGTGGTCTACCACTTTTGTGTTGAGGTCCTTTCTTCACCGCAGAGCACGCGGAGCACGCAGAGATTCTTTGGTTTTCTCAGCGTGCTCGGCGGTCTCCGCGGTTGAAAAGCGGTCGAAACTGGCATCAACACGGTTAGGGGAGACTACTGCAGACACAAGATGCCTCGAGGACAAACGCTGGGGGGGTGATGGCGTGGGCAGAGGAAGCCTCAGCAGCAGCTACTGGGGGTATTGAGCTGCGAATCACACGGAAGTGAGGCGGTCGCGGGTGGTGCCCGTGAAGGAAACGATGGCATGGGTCAAATGGCAGATGGCGCTATCTACTGACCCCGTGCGTTCATCACCAGTGGCAACCGGAGCCACCAGCCCACGCTGACCGAAGCGGGGCCGTACCGTTCCAGGCGGCCGTCGGACTTCACCATCTCCA
>JACNHM010000251.1 GCA_014383605.1 Chloroflexota bacterium | reverse complement strand
GGACTGATGCGATGGCCAAGGCATTACGAGAAGACAACATCACACCCGCCGACGAGCTGCGCAGCGCGCTCAGCGAGTGCGAGCGGGCTTTGGGAAAGCTGCGCGGCTCCGGCGCGGCGGCTTTGAGCATCCTTCACGGCCTCGACCGCATCACCGAGCTGCTGCCGCTGCTAGAGGCCGGCGGCGTGGACCTGCGGGCGGAGCGGGCCCGGCTGGGCACCGTGCAAGGCCAACTCCGCCGCAAGGCCAAGACCCTGTTGCGGGAACTGCGCGCCAGCGGCGGGCTGGCCGCGGCGCGGCAGGCTGTGCAGCCGGATCCTTCGCTCTGGTGGTGGTATCTGGATGGGGAAGTGCGGGCGGCCCGCCGCCGCAGCCTGTACCGTCTGCTGCTGAGCCTGGTCGTGCTGGCCGCGCTGCTGGCCGCTGCGGTGGCGCTCTACCAACGTTTCCTGGCCCCCGACCCGCTGACCGTGCAAGTGCAGGAGTTGCAGTTCGAGGCCGAGTTGCTCTTGGATGAGGGAGACTACACCTCTGCGCTGGCCAGGTTCGAAGAGGCGCAGACCCTCTGGCCGGACGATGTCGAGCTACACCTCTGGCGGGGCGTGCTGTACGAACTCACCGGCCAGGCCGAGGAAGCGGTCGCAGCCTTCGCCGCGGCGCGTGCCCTGTCCGAGGACACGGCGAGCTTTCACGCCGTCCGCGGCCAGATCTACCTGCGAGTGCAACAAGCCGAGAAGGCCGAGGCCGAGGCACAGGCCATCCTGGACGCCGATCCTCAGTCCCCCAGCGGACACTACCTGCTCGGCAACGCCCACGAGCTGCAAGGCCGGGTGGCGGAAGCCTTGGCCGCCTATGAACAGGCCTCGAGGCTGGCGGACGAGACGGGCCAGTCTGAATTGTCGGTCCTGGCCAGGGTGCGCATGGCCTTCCTGCTGCAACGGGGCACGCTGCCCACCCCGTCGGGCGGTCAGTGACGGGTCACTCCAGCGAGAAGCAGCGGCAGGAAGACGCGGTACCGCTTGGTCGGCGTCGGCGTAACGGTGGCTGTGGGTGTGGCAGTCGGAGTTGACGTCGGCGTCGCCGTGCTGGTCGGCGTGGCCGTGAACGTGGGCGTCGGCTCGGACGTGACCACGCTGACGGTCACCGGCGCGGAGGCACCCACGTTGTGGCCGTGGTCGTAGGCACGCACGGTGAGCACGTGCTGTCCGGGGGCGGCTTCGCTCTCCCAGGCGATGGAGTAGGGAGCAGTGGCGTCCAGACCGACGGTCACCCCGTCCACCACGAATTCCACCAGCGTGACGCCCACGTCGTCTTCGGCCGTGGCCTGCAGCGCCACGCTGCCGCTGATCTCCTCTCCCGCCGAAGGTGACAGCAGCGCCGCCGCCGGCGGCGTGACGTCCCCGCCCTGGCCGATGACCTTGTGTGGGTTATCGGCCAGGGCGATGAGGTAGCCTACCGCGCCCCGGTTGCGCGCCGTTTCGGCAGGGATCACGTCGTCGTCCGGGTAAAAGCCCGGGGTGGCCGTGGGGGGATAGATCTCGAAGGTGAAGGCGAAGATGCCTCGTTCGCCGTAGAGCCAATCGTCGCTGTCGCCGTTGGTCGGATAGAGATCGCTGGCTTGCTCGGCGGTGTAGCCGTTCAGCGCCGCCATAGCCCGCCCCATCTGCACGAAAGCGGCGTGATCGTCCGGGTCCATGTCGGCGGGCACATCGTCGTACGTGTAGCCATAGGGCCAGAGGATCAGCTCGCCGTAGGTGTGGAAGCTGATCGAGGCCACCAGGTCGGGGTGGGCGAGGGCGAAGTCGCGGATGGTCTGCGTTTCCGGCTCGGAGAAGGGCGCCGGGCCGCGGTAGGTGGAGCTCCCCGTGTAGGGACTGGAGCCCAGGTTGTCGTAGCCCCAGCGATAGCCGTAGTTGCGGTTGAGGTCCACGCCCCAGGTGCCGTCGCCGTTGTTGCGCCGGTTCTTGCGCCAATTGCGGTACCAGCCGTCGCCCAGACGGTCGTATTCGTCGCCGTCGGGATTGACGTTGGGCAGGATCCAGATCTCCCGCTCGTTGACCAGGTTGGTGACGCCGCCGCGCCGGCCGTAGTTGTCGGTGAAGTAGGCGACGAGATCCAGCGCCTGCTCGACGGTGAGATGCTCGCGGGCGTGGGTGAGGGCGAACAGAAGTACCTCCGGCTCCGCCTCGTCACTGGCCACGTGATCGCTGATCTTCACGGCGTGGATGTCCCGCCCTTCGATGCTCTGCCCGACGACGGAAAGCTGCACGATCTCGGGATGATCGGCGGCGGCCTGGGTGATCTCGGCCAGCATCTCGGCGTAGGTGTGATACGCCTCGTCGTCAATGGGGAATTGCAGCGGCTGGACGCTGAGCAGGTTGAACCCTTGCCGTTGCAGCCGCTCCAGCTCGTCCTGATTGACGGTGACGGTCACCGCCTCGCGGCCGACGGCATCAATGGCCAGGCCCAGACCGGCGATGGCCGCCCGCTGCTCGCGCGTCGCAGCGCTGATGTGCACGGTGTAGAACTGTTCCGGCTCGTGCCACTCCTGGCCGCGGGCGCTGCCGGCGAGGCTCAGCGCCAGCACCGCGGTCAGCAGGAGCAGGTGAGGCAGGCTTTCGAGCCTGCCGATCAGCCTGGAAAGGCTGCTCCGCGTGCGGCTTTTTCCCCTATGCTTTTGCATCATGGGCGGTTTCCTCCAGGGTTTGACATGAATGAGCAGTTCTGCTACAATCCGGTCGTTATCTGTGGGTGGGGGACACCCCTGTCTGGCGTGCCTACCTTAACCCAAGTTGACGAATCTGTCAAGGAGACGCATCCACAATGACTGGTCATCGAGAGACCTACACCGTTGAGCTCTGCGGACTGTCCCGTGATTTGCCCTTGTTCGAAGTCGCGCCCGGCGTGCGCATTGCCATCTTCAACATCCTGGGCGACACCGAGATCGTGCAGGCCACGTCCAGGGCGCTGGCCGAGCGGCTTCCGCAGGATGCCGACGTCTTGATCACCGCCGAGGTGAAGAGCATCCCCCTGGCCTACCAGCTTGCGGTGGACACCGGCCTGCCCTACGTCATCGCCCGCAAGAGCCGCAAGCCCTACATGGGCGAGGCCCTGAGCGAAGAGGTGCTCTCCATCACCACCGGCAAGCTGCAGACGCTGTGGCTGGACGAGAAGGACCTGGCCTTGCTCAAGGGCAAGCGGGTCGTCATTGTGGACGACGTGGTCAGCACCGGCAGCACGCTGGAAGGGATGCGCCGCCTGGTGCAGAGGGCCGGTGGCGCCGTGGTGGCCGAAGCGGCCGTATTCACGGAAGGCAACGACCCTGAGCAGTGGCAGGGCATCATCGCTTTGGGGAACCTGCCCGTGTTCCTGGACTAAGGGGATTGATGTTCATACGCTCCGCTGTTCTGCATGATCTTCACGATTGCTTCAACCTGGATAGCTCCTACGAAACTGCTTGCGTCTGGCAACTGGAACAGCGAGAGGACGAGGTTGGCATTTCCGTGGCCTTGCGCAAGGTGCACCTGCCCCGGCCGATGCCGGCCTCCTATCCTTCCCCGGGCGGAGAGCTGCTGAACCGCTGGGACCAGGGCGGGTGCATCCTGGTCGCTGAACTGGATGGCCAGGTGTGCGGCTATGTTGACGTGGGCGTGCAGCGCGACCAGCGGCTGGCGTGGGTGCACAACTTGGTGGTGGATCGCTCCTGTCGCCGACGCGGCCTGGGAACGGCATTGCTGCGCGAGGCCATGCATTGGGGACGGCAACGAACCGTGCGGCGGATGATGTTTGCTGTCCAGAGCAAGAACGATCCGGCGATCCGTTTCTGCCAACAACTCGGTTGTCGCTTCTGCGGCTTCAACGATCGCTATTTCGCCAATCGCGATATCGCGCTTTTTTTCGTGTGTGGTGTGTCGTAGTTGATGAGGGATCCGGAGGAGTTGCTGAGGAAACTGATGGATCTGATGAGACCTTGTCTCCTCACCAGGGTGGGGAACCATCAGCGCCCTCAGCCGCTTTGGTGCAGTTTCTTGTGGTTGATTACATAGGCCTTGGGACGTGATGACACCTTCTACTTTGAGTTGGGCTGATTTCCTCACCTTTGGCAACCTCATACTTTCCTCGGCGATCGTCATCCTCGCCTTCTCTGAACTGATCTACATGCTGACCCACAATCTGCGCAGCGAGGTGGTGCGGGGCTTCTGCGCGCTGCTGGCCTGCGTGCTGGTGGTCTATGGTGGCGACATCATCATTCCCCGGGTGAGCACGGCCAGTGCAGCCAACGTGTGGCTGCGTGTCCAGTGGCTGGGCATCGCCTTCGTGCCCGCGGCCTACTTTGACTTCTCCGACGCGCTATTGCGCACCACCAACGCCCGCTCCCCGCGCCGCCGCCGCCTGGTGGTGATCAGCTACGTCCTGAGTGCCTTGCTGTTTGGCCTGGCCGCCTCCACCGACCTGCTGGTCTACGATGGTCAGTTTGCGCCCCCCGTCAGCCATCTGGCGGCTGGCCCCTTGTTCTGGCTTTTCACCCTCTACTTCGCCCTGACAGCGCTGTACAGCGCCTGGAACCTCTATCGAGCCTGGCGCCGCTGCCTCACGGCCGCCTCGCGACGGCGCATGGCCTATCTGGCCATCTCCTTTGCCGGCCCTGGCCTGGGCGTCTTTCCCTACCTCATCGCTGCCCGCATGGCCGGGCAGATTCCTTCCGAGGTGGTGCTCTTCCTCACCCTGGCGGGCAACCTGGGCGTTGGGGCCATGCTGGTGATCATGTCCTACAGCGTGGCCTACTACGGCGTGCTCACGCCCGACCGGGTGGTGAAGCACAGCTTCATCCACTACCTGCTGCGGGGTCCCTTCGTCGGCATCTGGGTCATCGTCGTCATGCTCGTCATCCCCCGTGTGGAGGAAATCCTGGGGTTGCCTCGTGACACGGTGCTCATCTTTGCCGTCGTGGGCACGATCGTCCTCCTGCAACTGCTCATCAACCTGGCCAAGCCCTGGATTGACCGCGTCATTTACCGCCAGGATCGGGAGGAGATCGCCTGGATTCAGGAACTGGATAAGCGGCTGCTGACCAGCAGTGACCTGGCGCAGTTCCTGCAAAACGTGCTCATTGCCCTGTGTGATCTGCTGCGGGTGAAAGCCGGGTTCATCGCCGTGCCTTCGGGCGAGGGCGTACAACTGGAGGCCAGTTGCGGCCCGCGGGAGGAGATCGAGCCTTTCCTCCGCAGCGGGCAGTTGGCGCGCCTGCTCATTGCGCCGCTGCCTGCCGAGTCGGAGGGCCGCGGGGCGAGCGGCTACATCCAACTGGATGGCTATCGGGTGTGGCGCTTGCGCACTCAGGGCGGAGAGCAGACTCTGGGCCTCCTGGGCGTGGCCACGCGTGAAACCGCGGCTTGCTCGCCAGAGCAAGAGAAGATCGTGCGCACCCTGCTGAGCCAGGCCGAGGCCGCGTTGGAGGACCGCCACTTGCAGCAGGGTGTGTTCGTGGCTTTGCAGAGGATCATCCCCGAGATCGAGCGCATCCAGCAGTGGCGGGGGGACATCCGCTATGTGGGCTCTCCTGCCTTCTTGGCCATTCTTCCCGAAGGGGAGCTGGCGGCGCAGCCTGATTTCCGCCAGTGGGTGCGCGATGCGCTGCGTCACTACTGGGGCGGCCCCAAGCTCGTCCGCAGTCCCCTGTTGGGTTTACGGATCGTCGTCCGGGCCTTGCAGGAGCATGAGGGCAATCCCATCCGCGCCCTGCGGGCGGTGCTGCGGCAGGCCATCGAGCATCTGCGCCCCGCTGGCGAGCGGCGCATGACGGCTCCCGAATGGCTGCTCTACAACATCTTGGAGTTGCGCTTCATTCAGCGCAAGCAGGTGCGGGAGATCGCCCGCAATCTGGCCATGAGCGAGTCGGATCTGTATCGCAAGCAGCGGTTGGCCATTGAGGAGGTGGCCAGGGTGTTGGCGGACATGGAAGTGTCGGAGGTTTTACAGGCTAACGGTTCACAACGGACGGAGGGATAACAAGATGGTTTGGGATCAGACGGCCAGACGGAGTGACGAGAACGACGAGGCGTACTGGGACGCCTTGCTGCGTGAGGGAGACGCCATGTTCCCGCCGGTTGAGCCAGCACTGCGGGAGGGGGCGGATGGAGAGGGGGGAGGCGGTTCGCCCTCCGCTGAGGAGGGCGGGACTTCAGCGGCAGAAGGGGATGAGTCTGCGGAGCCGGCCACCAGCCTGGAGCAAGATTGGCAGGCGGCAGAGGAAGCCTTGGAGTCGGGTGCCGTGCTGGAGTTGCTCGCCGACGGCTGCAATCGCGGGGGATTGCTGGTCTCGTTGGGCGGGCTGTGCGGATTCGTGCCCTATTCTCAGCTTTCCGGCATGCCCCACTTCGCCAGCAGCGACGGGCGCATGCAGGCTCTGGAGGATCGGGTAGGACAGACCCTCCGATTGCAGGTGATCGAAGTGGACCGTGACCTGCGACGTCTGATCCTTTCCGAGCGGGCGGCTTGCGGAGAAGCACGGGCTGGCGATCTGTTGGCTCGCCTGTGTCCGGGCGATACCTGCACGGGCCGGGTGACGCGCGTGCATTCCTTTGGCACCTTCGTTGACCTGGGCGGGGTGGAAGGGCTGATCCATATCTCGGAGCTTTCCTGGGGATGGGTGGCGCACCCCTCGGAGATGCTCCGGCAGGGGGATGAGCTGAAGGTGTACGTCATCGGCGTCAACCAGGCCGAACGCAAGGTCGCGCTCAGCCTGAAGCGATTGACGCCGGACCCCTGGAGCCTGGTGGATGAGCGGTATGTGGTCGGGCAGCTCGTGCGCGGTGTGATCACCAACGTGGTGAGTTTTGGTGCCTTCATGCAGTTGGAAGAAGGGGTGGAGGGCCTCATTCACGTCTCCGAATTGGCCAATGGCGACTTCATGCATCCGCGCATGGTGGTGCAGGAAGGCCACGAAGTCACGGCACGCATTCTGGACATTGACAGCGCCAACCGCCGCCTGGCGCTGAGCTTGCGTCAGGCGTATCGCAACAATACTCAGGTGTCGGGTAGCGGTAATCAGAGGGTACCCGCTCCCTGATTCCCGATCACGTGGAGAGAGATGAGCGCACAGCGCGGTCGAAAAGGCAGCAGAAAACCGAAACGCAAGCCTGCACGCGCGGCCAGGCCCCCGGCATGGCTGGCATGGGCGCAGGGCCGGGAGTGGGGCTGGCTTCTCCTGCTGCTCGGCGCACTGCTGGTCCTTGACCTGTTCGTCGCCGACGCTTCCTGGGTGCCCCTTTCCCGGCGTCTGTTGGGTTGGGGAGCTTACCCCCTGGCGCTGCTGCTGTTGGCCGCCGCCGCCGTCGTGCTGGCCGGCGAGCGGCTGCGTTTCGATGGGCGCTGGGAAGCGTTGGTCGGGCTGGAGATACTCCTCGTTGCCCTGCTGGGACTGACGCACCGCTGGGGCGGCGGCGATGAGGCCCTCGCTTGGGCCGAACAGGGGCGCGGTGGCGGCCTGGTGGGTTGGGTCACCAGCACGTTCCTGGGGCAGTGGCTGGGCCCGCTCCTGGGGCGCTTGCTGCTGCTCGTGTTCGTCGCCCTGGGCCTGTGGATGATGTGCCGCTGGGTGCCCTTGGGCTGGCGGGAAGGGATACGGACGCTCGTGGCCGCCGGGTTGGGGCGGCTGCGGACCGCTGACAGAGCGGCGGTTTCCCTTGCGGAGGAAGAGCCTGCGGAGGAGGAGCCGTCTGCCGCACCGCCGGCCTCGCCCCGTCGTCCCGTCAGGAAGAAGAAATCACCGCGGGCCAAAGCTGAGCGCCCGCGTCCAGGGCCGGAGCGTCCCCGCGATGATCGTCTGCCGCCGCTGGATCTGCTGCACGTTGATCGCAGCGTGGACTTTGGCGATGCCAACGCCGATTACAAGTCGGAGATCATCGAGCAGACGCTCAGCGAGTTCGGCGTGCCCGTGCGGGTGGTGGACGTGAAACAGGGGCCCACGGTGACGCAGTTCGCCGTGCAGCCGCTGACGGTTCCCCGCCGCCGGGCCGATGGCACCGTGTACGAGCGTAAGGTGTCGGTGCGGCGCATCCTGAGTTTGTCGAATGACCTGGCCTTGGCCCTGGCCGCCTCGCCCATCCGCATCGAGGCCCCGGTGCCCGGCTACCCCTACGTGGGCATCGAGGTGCCCAACGACAAGATCGCGCTGGTTGCCCTGCGGGGCGTGCTGGAATCGCCGGAGTTTCGCCGCCAGGTGGCCAAGTCGAACCTGGCCATCGGTCTGGGCCGCAACGTCTCTGGCGAGCCGGTGGTGGCCGATCTGGCGGCCATGCCCCACCTGCTCATCGCCGGCGCCACGGGGTCGGGCAAATCGGTGTGCATTAACGCCGTCGTTACCTGTCTGCTGCTCAACAACACGCCGGAGACGATGCGGCTGCTGCTGATGGACCCCAAGATGGTGGAGCTGCCCGTGTACAACGGCATCCCCCATCTGTTGGCCCCCGTGGTGGTGGAGTTGGAGCATGCCATCGGGGCGCTGACCTGGCTCACCTTGCAGATGGACGAGCGCTACCGCCGATTTCACGCCGTGCAGGCGCGCAGCATTGACGACTACAACCGCCTGGCCAGGCGGCGCAAGAACCTGGAGCCGCTGCCCAACATCGTCTTGGTCATAGACGAGCTGGCGGACATGATGATGGTCGCCCCCGACGAAGTGGAGCGCAGCGTCTGCCGGCTGGCGCAGATGGCCCGCGCCACCGGGATTCACCTGGTCATCGCCACGCAGCGGCCCAGCGTGAACGTGGTCACCGGCTTGATCAAGGCCAATTTCCCCGCCCGCATTGCCTTCACCGTCACCTCACAGGTGGACAGCCGGGTGATCCTGGATCAGGCGGGCGCGGAGCAGTTGCTGGGCCGTGGCGATATGCTCTTTATGTCGCCCGAGGCCAGCGGCCTGGTGCGGGCGCAGGGCTGTTTCGTCTCCGGTCGGGAGACCAATGCCCTGGTCAGCTTCTGGCGCCAACAGGGCGGCCCCATGCCCTCGGACGAGGGAGCCTATCCCTGGGTGGAGCTTCTGGAGTCGGCAGCGCGGGGCGATGACCTGTTTGACGATGCCGTCGAGCTCGTCCAGGACTACGATCGGGTCTCCACGTCCTTCCTGCAGCGCAAGTTGCGTATCGGCTTCCCGCGCGCGGCGCGGTTGATGGAAATGCTGGAGGAGGAAGGCATCGTCGGCCCCGACGAAGGCGGCGGCCGCGGGCGGGAAGTGCTCCTGGGAGAGCAGTCTGCAGACGAAGAGGAATGGTAGCATGACCGGTCTGAAGCGGGTGGGCAGAAGTGTGCTTGCTGTCTGCCTGGGCGCTCTGGCGGCTCTGATCGTGTTCGGCTTGCTGCTGGGGCTGGCCTGGCTATTGCCCTTCGCTGAACAGGCGAACTACAAGACGGCGACCTTTCTGTTGGCCGCGGCCGTGTCCCTCGTTGCCGGCGGCGGCGTGAGCGGGTTGCTGGCCGGGCGGGGCAGACTGTTTCATGGGCTGATTGTGGGGCTGGTGCTGGGGCTCGTGGCCTCCGCCTACATCCTCGGGCCCCGCTGGTGGCTGGCTGTCGTTGTGCCCCTCTCAGGCTTGCTGGGTGGACTGGGCGCCTGGCTAGCCGGTGTGCTGGTAAGAGCTTCTGGCACAGTGTTTCCCCCGGATGGTACAGGGCAGCAGTGATGAGGCGCTTCGTCTTGTTGTTGCTCTTGCTGAGTTGGCTGATGTTGGCGGCGGGTGGTTGCAAGGGCGGTGCGCCATCCACGGCGGTTCCGGCTGCGGCGTTGCCGGAGAAAGGAGAGCAAGCGATGGCTTTTGAACTGACGAGCACGGCCTTTACCCAGGGGGAGCCGATCCCCCGCAAGTACACCTGCGATGGCCAGGACATCTCGCCGCCGCTGCAGTGGAGCGACCCGCCGTCGGCCACCCAGAGTCTGGCCCTCATCGCCGATGACCCCGACGCGCCGGTGGGCGTGTGGGTCCATTGGGTGCTTTACAACCTGCCGGCCAGCAGCCGCGGCCTGCCGGAGGCCGTCCCCTCGGACGCGGAGCTGGCCGATGGCAGCCGGCACGGGCGGAACAGTTGGCGGCGGCTGGGCTACGGTGGCCCCTGTCCGCCCCGCGGCACCCATCGTTACTTCTTCAAGCTTTACGCCCTGGACACGATGCCTGACTTGGCTGCTGGAGTGGACAAGAAACAGCTTCTCAAGGCGATGGAGGGGCACGTCCTGGCCCAGGCGGAGCTGATGGGGACCTACGCCAGGTAGTGTTGCGGTGTCCCCAGGCCGCGGCGATGAGCAGAGTTCGTGAGCGTATCACGTTGGGGACAAGAATAGGCGGGAGAATGGGCTTCTACGTTCGTTATTTGGTCTCTGACGACCACCAAGCGGTATTATAATCAGACACCACTTTGCTGTTGGAATCGGGTTCCTACATATAGGGTTTTTCGACGGCTGAAGCGCAATATGTAGGGGGTAGAGAATAGTCCTGCGAAATCATGCCGTTTTCCGCTTGTCCCAAACATGATACGCTCCCAGAGTTCGCATTTGCGCTGGTGTGGGTCTCCCGCTATAATGAGTGCAGAGGGCGAATAGCTCAGTTGGTTAGAGCGCTTCCCTTACAAGGAAGAGGCCACAGGTTCGAGTCCTGTTTCGCCCACCTACTCTATTCGCAACTATCGAAGCCCCCAGAAGTTGGGGGCTCGCTGTTATCCAGGTTTGATCAGGTGAGGTTCAGATGCCAGAAGAACTGCGCAAGCTGCCCGGTGTGGACCGCCTGCTGCAACAGCCTGAGATGGCTGAGGCCCTGGCCGGGTATGGTCACACGCTGACGATCACGGCCATCCGCGAGACCCTGGACGAGGCCAGAGAGGCTATCTTGGCCGGCGGCCAACCCTGCCCTGCGGCGGACGCTCTGGCCGCCGGGGCCCGGGCGCGGTTGACAAGCCTGGCCCGCGCCACGCTGCGTCCCGTCATCAATGCCACCGGTGTCATCATTCACACCAACCTGGGCCGGGCGCCCCTGAGCCAGGCGACCCGCCAGGCCATGGTGGAGGCGGGCACGGGCTACAGCAACCTGGAATACGACCTGGCGGCGGGACATCGCGGCTCCCGCTACAGCCACGCCGAAGACCTGCTCTGCCGCCTGACCGGGGCCGAGGCGGCACTGGTGGTCAACAACAACGCTGGGGCGGTGTTGTTGTCCCTGACCGCCCTGGCCAAGGGGAGGGAGGTCATCATCTCCCGTGGCCAGCTCATCGAAATCGGCGGCGGCTTCCGCATCCCGGAGGTGATGGCCCAGAGCGGCGCCCGGCTGGTGGAGGTGGGCAGCACCAATCGCACCTACGGGCGAGACTTTGCAGCCGCCATTGGCCCGGCCACGGCGCTGCTGCTGGTGGCGCACCACTCCAACTTCCAGATCAGCGGCTTCACCGAGGACGTGACGCTGGACGAACTGGTGGCCCTGGGGCGCGAGCACGGCCTGCCCGTGGTGAACGATCTGGGCAGCGGCACGCTGCTGGACACCTCGGCCTTTGGTCTGGCCGCCGAGCCCACCGTGCAGCAGAGCGTGGCCGCCGGCGCGTCGCTGACTACCTTCAGCGGCGACAAGCTGCTGGGCGGCCCCCAGGCCGGCATCATCGTCGGCCAGAAAGCGCTGCTGGAACGGCTGCGGCGCCACCCGCTGACGCGGGCGCTGCGGGTGGATAAGACCACGCTGGCGGGGTTGCAGGCCACGCTGCTGCATTACCTGCGCCAGGAAGCGGTGGCGGAAATCCCCGTGTGGCAGATGATCGCCGCTCCGCTGGAGGCCATTCGCGGCCGCGCTGAGGCCTGGGCGGCCCAACTGCAGGCGGTGGGTATTCCGGCGACGACACGAGTGGCGCACTCCACCGTGGGCGGCGGCTCGCTGCCTGGCCAAATGCTGCCCACCGCCGTCGTGGCTCTGGAGCCGGCTTCCCCCGATGCGCTGGCGGCGCGCCTGCGGGCGCAGGAGCCACCCGTCATCGCCCGCATCGAAGCGAACCGCCTGCTGCTCGATCCCCGCACTGTGCTGCCGCAGGAAGACACCACGCTGCTGGCCGCCGTGCAAAGAGCCTGGCCGGAAACGCCATGACTCTCCAACCTCCAACCTCCGACTTCCAACCTCCAATCCATCTGGTGGGCCGGGTGATTCGGGCAGGGCAGGCGGCGGGGGAAGCCCTGGTTTCGCCGCAGCCCATCGGCTTCCTGGGCGGCGTGGACCCGGAGACGGGAATGGTGATCGAACCTGGGCATCCATTGGAGGGGCAGTGCATCGCCGGACGCGTCCTGGTCTTTCCTGGCGGCAAGGGCAGCACGGTGGGATCGTACACCATCCTGCGTCTGGCCCGCAGCGGCCATGCGCCGGCGGCGATGATCAATGCCCAGAGCGAGGCCATCGTAGCTGTGGGCGCCATCCTGGCCGACATCCCGATGGTAGACAACATTGACATAACGAAGATTCGTTCCGGCGATTGGGTGACGGTGGACGGCGAACAAGTGCAAGTCAGCCGAACTCCACCTTCCACTCTCTACCCTCCACCCTCCAACTTCCAACCTCCAAAGGAGGAGTTGCTTTTCCTGAAGCTGGGCGGGTCGCTGATCACCGACAAGACCCGCGAGGAGACAGCGCTGCCGGAGGCAATCAGCCGGCTGGCGGAGGAGGTGGCGGAGGCGCTGGCTGCTCGCCCCGCCTTGCGGCTGGTTCTGGGACATGGCAGCGGGTCCTTTGGGCACGTGGCCGGGGAGCGCTACGGCACACGCCGCGGTGTGCGCGATGCTGCGGATTGGCGGGGCTTTGCCGCGACGGCGGCGGCCGCCCAACGTCTCGACGGCTTGGTCACCGCGGCCTTCTGGCAGGCCGGCGTGCCCGTGTGGAGCATACAGCCTTCCGCCACGGCCCGCTGCCGCGATGGGGAACTGGTGGCCCTGGACTGGCGTCCTATGGCTGAAGCGTTGCAGCGTGGCCTGGTACCCCTGGTCTACGGCGACGTGGCCTTGGACGAGGTACGCGGCGGCACCATCATCTCCACCGAGGAGATCTTCGCCTGGCTGGCGCGCCGGCTGAAGCCCCATCGCCTCGTGCTGATCGGCGCCGTGCCGGGCGTGATGCGCTCTGACACCGACCAGGCTGGCGAGGCTCAGGTGGTTGCCGAGATCACTCCGCAGCAACTGGTGGGACTGGAAGCCATCTTGGGCGGCTCCCATGGCACGGACGTGACGGGCGGCATGCTGGCGAAGGTGCGGACGATGTGCGCACTGCTGGAGGAGTTGCCTGATCTGCAGGTGCGCTTGATTTCGGGTCAGGTGGCAGGGTTGTTGACCCGCGTGCTGTGCGATGCCAGCCTGGAAGTGGGCACCGTCATCCGATCTGGTGCGGTCTGATGGCGCGGTGAGCAGGCTTTGGATACTTGCCATATCCTACCGAAGGGACTATAATAGATGCGCTTCCGACGGTCAGAGCGTCGTTGAAAGACAATGGATGGATACGATATGAGAGGTTGTTCATGATCACTACGGTTGTGGGTGCTATTGGTGCTTTCATCTTGTTGAGTCTCATGCTTCTCGTCCACGAGCTGGGGCATTTCGTGGTGGCGAAGCGCAGTGGTGTTGTCGTTGAAGAGTTCGGCTTCGGTTATCCGCCGCGTCTGGCGACCCTGTTTCGCCGGGGTGGAACGGAATACACCATCAACGCCATCCCCTTGGGTGGCCTTGTACGGCTGAAAGGGGAAGATGATCCTGAGGGAGCGGGGAGTTTCGTTACTGCCCCCAAGCGAGTGCGCGTGGCTGTGCTGTTGGCCGGTGCGGGGATGAATCTCCTGCTGGCCGTCGTCATGTTCACGGCGGCCTTCACGGTGGGATACCCTGTGCTCCAGCATGGCGCGCGCATCACCGACGTGTTTGAAGGCACGGCTGCTGCCGAGGCTGGCCTGCAGGCTGGTGACATCGTCACACAGATTGATGACCAGATCTTGTATGGCATGGATGATTTGAGTTCCTACGTGAAAGCCCATCCCAACGAGGTCATCGAATTGGTGGTGCGCCGGCAGGAAGATCTCGTCTTTATCGAGGCCCAACCGCAGGTGAAGGAGGGGGTGGGGCACCTGGGAGTGGGACTGAAGCCTGTGCTAGACATCCGTCGTTTCCCCTTGCATCAGGCTTTCCTGCAGGGTCTGAAGCTGACTGGCCAGTTCTTGTTGCTTACTCTGTCATTACCGCTACTGCTGCTACGGGGCGTTGTGTCCCTGGAAGAGGCGCGGCCGGTGGGGCCTGTGGGCATCATCCAACTGGCCAGCAGCGCGGCGCAGTACGTTATGGCCAGTGGCCGGTGGTTTGTCATCTTTCAATTAGGGGGCATACTGAACGCGGCGGTAGCGTTGACCAACCTGCTGCCATTGCCGGGACTCGACGGTGGCCGCTTGCTCTTCATCATCGCCGAGGCTATACGCGGAGAGCGGGTGGCTCCGGAGCGCGAAGGAGCTATTCACTTCATCGGCATGGTGCTCCTCGTTCTCCTGGCCATTTTCATCACCATTCAGGATATTGTGGTCGGAGTCCCTGTATTGGATTGGTCTCAGCTGGGGCTGTGAAGTCGGTGCACTGGTACAACGGGTGAAGCCTATGGAATGCAAGCGCTGCGGGGCTGAACTGGAAACGGGCCTCGCCATCTGCTCGGAGTGTGGAGCCCGCCAACGGCGTCGCCCCAAGCAGGTACGGTGTCGCCATTGCGGCAAGAAAGTCTCTTCACAACTCGTCGTCTGTTCTGCCTGTGGCCGTGAGTTAAAGCCGGCGCGCCTGCGGGGGTGGGGATGGTTGGCCCTGGGGCTTGTACTGGTCGCCAGCCTGGCACTGATCTTCAGCGGCCGCCTGAGGTTTGACTTGGTCGCTTTGCGGCAGCGCTCGGCCGATCGCCTGCGTGTCGCTGCTTCGTGGCTGGCAGAAGCGCCAGGCGTTGTGTTGCCTACCGTCATCTTGCCGCCGACGCCGACCCCGACGCCATCCCCCACACCAACAGCCACGCCGACGGACACGCCCCTAGTCACTGACACGCCCATACCCTCACCGACGCCGACGCCGTCGCCCAGCCTCCCTCCAACGCCCCTGTACCGCACGTACAAGGTGCAGCGCGGAGACACACCGGCCTACATCGCCAGCCAATTTGGCATCACCGCCGAAGAGCTGATGGCGGCCAACGGCATCACCAACCCCAGCGCCTTGCAGGTGGGACAGGAGCTTATCATCCCCCATCCGCCGACGGCGACGGCTACGCTCACCCCTACGTCCTTGCCCACGGCCACGCCTGAGCCAAGCCCTGCGATCACGCCCACGGCCGCCTCGCAGCCCACACCTACGGCCACGGCCAGGAGCACAGCCACCCCCGCGGCGGTCCTGGTGGCGGCACCCACGGCTACCCTCGCGCCTACCGCCACGCCTACGGCCCAACCTGTGGCGGCGGCAACAGAAGCGCGTACCTACACCGTCCAGTCGGGGGATTCGCCCGACAGCATCGCTCGTCGTTTCGGCATCACTGCCCAGGCGCTGATGGCGGCCAACGGCATCAGCGATCCGACCCGGCTGCGCGTGGGCCAGGAGTTGGTGATTCCTCCGGCCGGGGCCACACCGCCGCCTTTGCCCACGCCAACCCCGCGACCGGCCACGCCCACGCCGCAGCCCACGGCCACGCCGACAGTGGTGATACGTTTCCCGGCTCCTGAATTGACCAGTCCCAGCGATGGAACGCCCTATTCGGATACATCGGTCATCTGGCTGGAGTGGAACAGTGTAGGAGCGATGGCTCCGGATGAAGGATACGTCATCCATGTGGGCTACGTGGTCGCTGACGAGCAGACGGAATGGGTTCACGATCAGTTTGTGCAGGAAACGGCCTGGCGCGTGGAAGCGTGGCTGCATAGCCGGGCGCCGCAGGAGTCCCGGCGCTATCGCTGGTACGTGCAGGTCGTGCAGGTGAGCAGAGACGCGGCGGGGGACGTCCTTCGAGATGACGATGGGAAGATTGTTGGCCAGCCTGTCAGCCCCGAGAGCGAGCGCCTCACGTTCATCTGGCATTGAGTGAGGACAAGGCCTGTGACTGAGGAGCTTGGTCGCGTGTTGCTATCTCTGGTGGACGAAGGCCGGCCGCTGCGGCCGTCCATGCTCTATGCCTTGTCTGGCCTGGGACCAGACCAGTTGGCGGAAGTGCAAACGGCGTGGAAACGGGCCTCGACCGATCGCACGCGGGCCGTGCTGCGCGCCCTGGTGGAACTGACTGAGATCATGATAGACGCCGATTTCACTGCCCTGTTCCGCTGGTGGCTGGGCGACGAAGATGCCGAAGTGCGCCTTTTGGCCATCGAGGGCTTGTGGGAGGATGAGGATGTCGGGCTGGTGGGCTCCTTGCTGCGCTTGTTGAAGGACGATGACCAGCCCGCCGTACGGGCTGCGGCCGCCGCTTCGCTGGGGCGGTTTGTGCTCCTGGGAGAATTGGGCCAGATCAACGCTGCCGTGGGCGCCAGGGCCGAGCAGGCGCTGCTGGAAGCCTATTTCACCTTCGAAGAAGCGCTGGAGGTGCGGCGACGAGCGTTGGAGGCAGTGGCCTATTCCAGCGAGGCCGGCGTGAGCGATCTCATTGACGACGCATACCACGAAGGCGAGGAGGAGATGTGCCTCAGTGCTCTCTTGGCCATGGGGCGCAGCGCCGACCGGCGCTGGCGGCCCCTTCTCATCCAGGAATTGGACAACCCCTCGCCGGCCATGCGCTACGAGGCGGCGCAAGCCTGTGGTGAACTGGAATTGCGGGACGCGGTTCCCGCGCTGGCCCGTCTTATTGACGTTGAGGATGTTGAAGTGCGGGACATGGCCATCGAGGCTTTGGGGAAGATCGGAGGAGCAGGGGCGCGCCGCATATTGGGCGAATGCTGGGTTCGTGGCGATGATGTTTTGCAGGCAGTGGTCGAGGAAGCATTGCTACAGGCCTCCTGGCTTGGCGATGAGGAGCTGGAAGTCCTTGACGATTGGAGTCTGGCCGAGCCCTGGTAGGCGGGGGAAAGCGCTGTCCAGTGTAGGATGACCATGGTCCCAAACGTGCTTGTCTCGATACTCCTGCAGGTGGTCGCCCCAGTGATCCTCATCGCTGGGGCTGGTTATTTGTTCGGCTGGCGCACGCGGGCACAGATTCAGCCCATCTCCCGCCTGGCCTTCTACGTATTGATTCCCTCACTGGTCTTCAACTCCCTCAGCCGTTTGGAATGGCAGGGCGCCGGCGCGCAACAGATGGTCGTTTTTGCACTGTTGAGCATGACAGTGCAAGGTGTGTTGGCATGGCTGGTGGCCCGAGCACTGCGGTTGCAGCCGCCACTGAGCAACAGCTTTTTGCTGGTGGCTATGTTCACCAATTGCGGCAACTTTGGATTGCCGCTCAACCTCTTCGCTTTTGGCCAGGCCGGCATGGATAGGGCGTTGGTGTTCTTCGTGGTGAACGCCCTGCTGGTCAACAGCGTCGGTGTGTACATCGCTTCCAGGGGGCGAGCCGGGGTGCGGAAGGCGTTGCTCAACGTGCTGCGAACGCCGCTGCTGTGGGCGGGGCTGGCGGGCTTCCTGGTCAATCTCTGCGGACTGGCCCTGCCAGAACCGGTCGCAAAGGCTGTGGAACTTGCAGGTCAAGGCGCGGTGCCGGTGATGCTCCTCATCCTGGGGATGCAGTTGGCGCGCATCTCGCTCAACGAAAGCCGGCGAGCCATTGCCGTGGCCACGACTCTGAAGCTGGCTGTGGCCCCGTTGCTGGCCATAGGCCTGGCAGCGATCTTGGGAATGCAAGGATTAGCGCGCCAGGTGGGCATCATGGAGGCCAGCATGCCCACAGCGGTGACGGCGACCATCTTGGCCACGGAGTTCGATACTGCGCCGCGGTTCGCCGCTGGCGTGGTCTTTGTCTCTACTCTGCTCAGCCTGGTCAGCCTGACGCTGTTACTGGGCTGGCTGATGTGAGAGGTGCGGGGACTGTTCCCGCACCTGCGAGTGCCCACTACGGGGCCAGCGGGGTTTGCAGCATAGGCCGCAGCTCACGCGGAACGGCGATGATGAGCTCGTCTTCGGCAGTGCCCTCGAAGAGCAGCGCCCGTGCTCGCAGCCGCCCCATGGCCGTCTTCGTACGCTCCGCGTGATACTCCAGGTAGGGCGATTCCTCTAGATCGTGTCCGTGCCTGTCGGCGAAGGCCTGCCACTCCATGACTCCGCCGTGAGCCAACACGTCCCGCAGGGCCTCTTTCTCTTCTCCGCTCAGTCTGGAGACCACCTGCTCCAGGTGATACGGATCGGAGATCCACCCCATCAGGTAGTTCGCCAATTCTGCCTTCTTCAGCGTCGAAATGCCGGAGATGTTCAGCACGTGGCGGATGCCGACCATGTCCCCTTTGGTCAGCAGGTCAAAACAGTCGGCAAGGGTGGGATCAGGTGACAGCGCCTTCTTCTGACGTCGCTCGCGATATTCATTCGCTCTCCCTCGCCACCATTTGGGAAAGTCGGCGATGCGCTCGAGTAGCCGCAAGCGGTCCAGCAGGTCATCTATGATTTCGTCATCGGGGTTGATCTCCTGCGCCAGCTCCAGGCTGCGGCGGGCAGCCTCATAATCCTCCTCGGCGATGGCGATCTGGGCCATGGCTTTTTGATAGGCCACGAAGGCCAGGGGATGCCAGCGGCTGACGGTATGCAGCGGCTCCAGCCACTCCTTGGCCCCTTTGATGTCGTCTTTCCTCAATGTTTGAACGGCGCGGGAGGTGCGAGGAAAGGCGTACAGGGGGTCAATCGCCAGGGCTGTGTCCATGTATTCGTTGGCCCTGTCCATGTCGCCCCGGCGAGCGTATATGACGGCCAGGTTCTGGTATGCCTCCTTGGCCCGCGGCTCAAGGGCCAGCATGCGCCGATAGGCTTGCTCCGCCGTGTCGTGATCTCCCGCGCGTTGGGCCGTCAGCGCTTCCCCGTAGGCATCCCAGACTTCCTGCGCATAATCTGGCACGAACTCGTCGGAAATCTCCTGATGGACAAATTGCACTGGGCGTTGCTCTTCGTCCACCCACACCTCGAAGCTCGTATCGCTCGGAGCCCCACCGGCATCTATCAGACTCTTCAGGGCCAACATGCGATCTTCCATGTTGCCCCGTCGTCCCTGGCCGAACTGGCGTAGGGTTTCCAGGGCCTCGTCGGTACGCATGGCGGCGAGAAGAAAGATGGCTGGCTTTGTGGCGGTAGCGTCTTCGTAGAGCATCTTGCATGCAACGGTGGACAACAGAGGATAACGCTGCAGCAGCCGGTCCCAGGCTTTGTCATGTCGCCGCTCGCGCTTCTCATCGCGTATCATCAATTGCGCTATCTTCTCGATAACCTCTCGCGGTACCAGATCAGAGTAATGTAAGTAAGGATAGCGATCGGCGATGTGCAGACCAGGCTGCCTTCGGCGCGCCGCCTCGATGCTCTCTTCCAGGAGGGGATGATCCAGGCCCGATGATTGCGCCCGTTGCAGATGTCGTCCCGCTTCTGTCCAACGCCTCAGGTTGGCCGCTGCCACGCCCCAGTGGAAATAGGCCAGCGCGGGCAGAGGGCCATAGGCCCTTTCCGCCCGTTTCAGGAGGCGGTAGATGTCCTCATCATAGCCGAGCAGGCTCAAGCCCTCCACTTGCTTGAATGCATGGTCTGCGTTGTCTGGCAGCAGAGAGCGCAATCGTTCGCCGTAGGCACGAGCGCGCTGCTCATCGCCCAAGGTCAGGCTGTAGCGTATGGCGTTGCTCAGCGCGTGGATGTTGTCGGGGTCGCACTCCTGCAGCACTTGGGTGGCCAGAGCCAGCGCATTCTCATAGCGACCAAGATAGAAATACGCGGCGGCGGCGTTGTTCAGGGGCGGCGGCCAACCGGGTATCAGCCTGGCCGCTGCCCGCGAGTGTTTCAGGGCGTTTTCCCATTTCCCCTCCGCAAGGACCCACCGCCCTTCGTCAAGGCGATACCCGGCCTCGGCAGCGGTCTGTCGGTCAGGCAGATGGTACTGATCTTTCAGTTGTTGGCTGCTGGCTTCGTATTCTTCCTGCAGTTGCTGTACGCCGGCATAGGCTGGATGGTCGCGAGGCACAGCGCTCAACCATCGTTCCCGATGGCGGGCGGCGAAACTGTAGTAGCCTGCACCCATGTAGGCCATGGACAGGTTCAGATGGCCCTGTTCGTCGCTGGGATCAACGTCTGCACTGGTTTGCGCGTGGGCGATGGCCTCTTCGTGTTGGCCCAGAAAGCTGTGAGCTATGGACAACAGTGCGTGAATGCGAGAGAACTGTCCGTAACGTGGCAATTGGGGCCTCAGCAGATTGATGACCTCTTCCATCTGTTCCTGTTGGATCATCTCTTCCGCTTGAGCCAGCAGGGTTGTCAGGCTCTCTGGTGGCCTGAGCACTGGCCGTGGGCTGTGCCTGCTTCGGGAACGTTGTCTGCGGCTGCGTTTGGCCATGGTTTGCTCTCCTGGTGTTTCTCCTTGAGGATTTCTCCGCGCATCTGCCGAGATTATAGCATCATTTGGCGAATCTGTCGAAGCAGGAGAGGGAGCATCTTGCCCTCTGTGCTGGTTGATAACGCTGCACGGTACGCGCTTTTCACTTTGCGCAGCTTGGGGTATAATGAGCCAGGATTGCCGTGCTGGC
>JACNHM010000134.1 GCA_014383605.1 Chloroflexota bacterium | reverse complement strand
GGGTGCGCTACGAGCTGCAGGTCATCGGCCGGCCGACGCTGGAGGAGGTGTTGGGTGAGATCTTTGAGTAGGGTGCAGACTCGCGATCTCCAAGGAGTCTGTCGCTATTCGTCTATCACACAACCGAAAGGAGTAGAACCATGAAAGCACGTGTCTTCTTTTTGTTCATTCTCGTACTGAGCTTGGCCCTGATGTCCGGGGCATCGAGTGCGTTAGCCCAGAGACCGCAACCTGTAGGAATGGGGAATCTGATGACTGTGCAGCAGCAGGCACAGAACCTGGAACTGGTGGGCCAGATCGGTGGCACAGCAAAGGCTGTAGCCTTGCATGGGGGCTATGCTTACGTTGGCGTTGGCCCACGCTTGGTCATCCTGGACGTCTCCGACTCGAGCCATCCTGCTGTCGTCGGCCAAACGAGTTTCCTACCTGGTATTGTACAGGATGTGGCGGTGCTGGGAGGCTACATCTACGTCGCCGCTGGGAACGGTGGCCTGCGCATCATCAATGTCACCGACCCGATAAACCCCACGGAGGCCAGCTTCTACGAAACACCGAGGGATGCGCAAGGCGTAGCGGTGACGGGGAACACCGCCTACATCGCCGAGGCTTCTGTGTGGGACGGTAGCCACTGGGTCGGGGGCGGCCTGCGCATCATCAATGTCTCCGACCCGGTGGCCCCATCAGAGGTCGGCTTCTACGACACGCCGGGGGATGCCGCGGGCGTGACGGTGACAGGGAACACCGCCTACGTCGCCGATGGGAACAAGGGCCTGCGCGTTGTGGACATCTCCAACCCGGTGGCCCCGTCCGAGGTTGGCTTCTACGACACGCGGGGGTATGCGTGGGGCGTGACGGTGGCGGGGGACTATGCCTATGTCGCCGATGGTCAATACGGTCTGCGCATCATCAACGTCTCCGACCCAGCGCATCTCACCGAGGTCGGTGCTTACTACATACCAGGATCGCCGCCGTACTATCCTCACGCTCTTGGTGTGGCGGTGGTGGGGAACACCGCCTATGTCGCCGCTGATCTGAGCGGCCTGCGCATCATCAATGTCTCCAACCCGGCAAGCCCGAGCGAGGTCGGCTTCTACGACACGCCGGGTCGAGCTTGGGACGTGAGAGTGGCGGGGAACACCGCCTACGTCGCCGATGCGGGCAGCCTACGTGTCATCAACGTCTCGGATCCAGATGCCCCGACTGAGACCGGTTCTTATGACACATCGGGAGGGGCTTATGATGTGGTGGTGGAGGGGGATACCGCCTATGTCGCTGCTGGACCCAGCGGCCTGCGCATCGTCAACGTTGCCGATCCAATCGCCCCGAGCGAGATCGGCTCCTGTGACACGCCGTGGTCCGCTTTGGAAGTGGTATTGGCGGGGAGCTATGCCTATATCGCCGATAGCTGGGGCGGTCTGCGCATCATCAACGTCTCAGATCCGACGACCCCGAGCGAGGCCGGCTTCTGGTATACATCGCCCTATGCTCAAGGGGTGGCGGTGGCGAGGAACTACGCCTATGTCGCCGCTACGGATAGCGGCCTGCAGATCATCAACGTCTCGGACCCGGCGTCTCCGTCCTGGTCTGGACGCTATGAGACGCCGGGGTGGGCCCGGGGCGTCGCCGTGGCAGGGGACTATGCCTACGTTGCCGCTGAGGACAGCGGACTGCGTATCATCAATGTCGCCGATCCAGCTGCCCCTGCTGAGGTTGGTTTCTACGACACGCCGGGGTTTGCCTTCGCTGTGGCAGTGGTGAAAGACACCGCCTACATTGCCGATTCTCCTGGGTGGGTTGGTAACCAACTCATAAGAGGAGGCCTACGCATCATCGACGTCTCCAACCCATCCGCCCCGAGCGAGGTCGGTTTCTATGAGACGCCGGGGTCTGCTCAGGGCGTGACGGTGGCAGGGGACTATGCCTACATCGCTGATGGGGATGGTGGCTTGCGTATAATCAACGTCGCCGACCCGACCGCACCGACTGAGGTGGGCTTCTATGACACGCTGGGGTCTGCCGATAATGCGGCAGTGGCAGGAGACTATGTCTTCGTAGCTGACGGCGATGGCGGGCTCGTCATTCTCCGCTTTGTGATGCACAGGCTCTATCTGCCACTCGTACTATGCGACTACTCGTAGCCATGGCTGGGGCGCCGGGGTGAGCTTCAGCCTCGGGCCGCCATCGGCGTAGCAACGACTTACAGTTTGAAGGAGGCACATATGTCCAACAGAGTAGCCATCGTAGGCGTAGGCTACACCGGCTTCCGCTCTCTGACCCCGGAGGTCTCGTACAAGGAGCTGATGTATGAGGCCGCCGTCAGGGCCTACGAGGACGCCGGAGTCAATCCGCGGCGCGACGTGGACAGTTTCGTCACCGTGGCCGAGGACTTCATCGAGGGCGTGAGCATCTTCGACGAGTACGTGCCCGACCAGCTGGGCGGGATGCTCAAGCCCAACGTCACCATCCCCGGCGAAGGCATCCACGGCCTGATCACCGGCTACATGCAGATCGCCAGCGGCATCGCCGACGTCGTGGCCGTGGAGGGGCACAGCAAGGCCTCCAACGTGCTCACGCTGCCCTGGATCACCGCCTACGCCATGGATCCGGTGCTCAACCGTCCGCTGGCGGCCCATCCGCTGTTCATCGCCGGCCTGGAGATGAACCGCTATCTGCACGAGACGGGGGCGACCCGCGAGCAGTGCGCGCTGGTGGCGGCCAAGAACCGGCGCAACGCGCTCTACAATCCCGCCGCTGCCTACGGCGCGGCCATCACGCCGGACGACGTCCTCCATTCGGAGATGCTCGCCTATCCGCTGACCCGGCTGGACGCCAGCTTCCACGCCGACGGGGCCATCGTCTTCGTGCTGGCCGCCGAGGAGGTGGCGGAGGATCTGACCGACAGGCCCATCTGGATGCGGGGGCTGGGCTGGTGCAACGATTCGCCCTCGCTGGAGAACCGCGCCTGGGCGCGGGCCATCTACGCCGAGGGGGCGGGCCGCATGGCCTACGAGATGGCCGGCATCGGCAACCCCAGGCGGGAGATAGATTTCGCCGAGATTGACGACGCTTTCTCCTACAAGGAGCTGCAGCACCTGGAGGCGCTGCGCTTCTGCCGCTTCGGCGAGGCGGGGCTCATCACCGAGGAGGGCGTGACCGCACCGGATGGCGAGCTGCCGGTGAACGTCTCCGGCGGCAGCCTGGGCTGCGGTCATCTGCTGGATGCGTCGGGGCTGGCGCGGGTGCTGGAGGTGGTGCTGCAACTGCGCGGCGAGGCCGGCCCGCGGCAGCTTGATGACGTGGAGACGGGCCTGGCCTTCGGCTGGCGCGGCGTGCCGACCACAAGTGGGGCCGCTGTGGTTCTGAGCAACTGAAGCTGAGTGTGTTGAGGAAGATTGGATGTCCACCTGGTAAATTGGGAAACCGGTACATTGGTAGATTGGGAAGCTGGTATATTGGTCAGCAGTGCCCGATTTACCAATTTACCGATCTACCAATCTACCAATGTGCCAGTGTACCGGTCAAGGAGGTAATTGATCTATGGGTATGCGAAAAGTGGCTGTCGTGGGCGCGGGGATGACCAAATTCGTCCGCCGGGCCCAGGAGACGGGCAAGGAACTATCGTTCGAGGCCGCGCGGATGGCCCTCGATTCCTGCGAGATGACCCTCGATGACATCGGCTGCGTCGTGCACGGCACGGCTCCCGATGCCTTCGACGGCGTGCACATGAAAGGCGAATACCTGAGCGATGGGTCGGGCGGCTGGCGCAAGCCCTACATGCGCTGCTACGTGGGCGGCGGCACCGGCGTCTTCGCCCCCATCCACGGCTGGTACCACGTGGCCTCGGGGCTCTTCGACACCTGCCTGGTGGTCTGCGAGGAGAAGATGTCCTCCTGCCAGCCGCACCCGCAGGGGGCCTTCCTCACCATTTTTGACCACACCACCGAGCGCCCGCTGAAGCCCAACCTGCTGTGGATCTTCGCCATGGAGATGAACCGCTACATGC
>JACNHM010000129.1 GCA_014383605.1 Chloroflexota bacterium | reverse complement strand
GGAGGTGATCATCACAACAGAATGTCGGCTCACCAGACCGTAGGTGAGGCCGGGCTGCCAGGGCTTCTGGCAGCGTAGACAACCACGAACACAACAGACAACGGAGAAAGCGACATGGACAACAACAGAAAAGCTGCGGATCTGCGCGTAGGCCACCAGATGAGTTGGGGGCCGGTCGGCGAAGTGACCTACGGCCGGCCGCTCATCCACGTGGGGCAGCATCAGCGCCGCCGCACCAAGCGTGAGGAGGCCAACTTCTGCGCCTGGTGCGTTCGGGTCATCCGGACGGGCGAGCCCAAGGTCAACGTCCTGGGCTATGGTGCGGCGCACTTCCACGCCGCCTGCTTTGCAGAGTGGGCCATCGCCGCTGCGGCGGAGGCGGGAGACGACGTCTCCCCGTTCGCCTCCATCGCTGGGGCGATCCCCCTGCTGCGGGCGCTGCGCTGGATCGAGCGCTATACCAAGTGGGTAGCCCAGGGGGCAGGCCCGTTCTCGCCGCAGACCACCCCAGAGGAGAGGCTGCCACTCATGGCCCGCACCATCGGCGTCTGGGCTGGGAACGCGCTGGCCCAGGCGGAAGCTGGTGGCAGGCACGAAGCTATCACGGCCCTCCAGGACGCTGCACAGGCGGCCCTGGACTGGTTCCAGGAGGCCCCTATTGCCGAACTGGAAGCCGTGGAGGACGCCATCGAGTGGAACGCCCCCATCGCGGCACTCGCCGAAGCGCTGGGGACGGGCCTCGTCGGCCAGGTGGTGGAACGCTACGCCGACGTCGCCCGTGACGGGTACACCCTGGAGGACGCCGTGGCCGACGTACTGGAGGAGGTGGCCAATGGCTAAGATCGGGTACGACGATCAGACCATCGAGGCCGCCTGGCTCACCCTGGCCGATCTCGGCCAGCGTGAGTGGGAGGCCTACGTGGACGCCGACCTGACCTTCCTCATGGGCTACGCCTCCTGCGACCGCTTCGCCGAGGCCGCCCTGATCCTGCGTCAGGTGGAGGGCAACGGCCTGGGCGAGAAGCTGGCCGCTGACGAGGCCACGGCGAGCTTCGTGCCGCCCGTGTGCCTGGTGTGCATCGCCGATACCTGCCCCGGCGACGGGGACATGGTGGACTTCCGGTTGTGCGCCAAGGGCTACCGGGGGGCGATGCTCCACGTGGGCAGCGGCAGCTATCTGGGCGAGTGGGCGGACAACCCCCTCGGGGATACGCACCCCGACCGCTGCCGGCACTACCTCGGACAGTCCGAGGCCGGCGAGGTGTGGTGCAATCACCCCCGGGCAACGAGTGCGCCGGACGTGGCGCAGCAGGAAGCCTACATGGCCACCCTGCGGGAGGTGTGGCGATGAGCAAGGACTTCACCATCACTGCCTACCCCGTGTATGCGGTGCGGGTGCTGGTAGAGGCGGCCACCCCACAGGAGGCCATCGACAAAGCCTGCGAGGCCATAGACTGGAACGCTCCCAAACGCAGCGGGCTGCCCGGTGCCGAGTGGGTAGAGTTCTCCGACGGCTGGGAGTGCTTCAACGTCTCAGGCGATGGGGCGGTAGAGTGGTACGGCCCCGACGGCCGCACGCCGCTGCCCGATCCCAGAGTCTTGCAGAACGCCCAGGCGCTGGCCGACGGGCTGCAGCGGTTGGTGACGCACGCAGCCGGCCTCTACGGGGTCATGCCCCAGGAGGCCCAACACCTCTCCCTGATCCTGCGCCCGGCGGTACGCCTGCTGCATCGTGTCGGCGCCGCGGCGCCCGAGGGCCTCAGACGGCTGCTGGAACCGTGCGAGCACGACTGGCAGCCGACGGACAGCAAGGGCCACTCCATGGAGTGCGTCCGCTGCGGGGGGCTCTGGACACTGGCCGAGGGGGAGGTAGTCACCCTGATCATCGAGGATGTGGACATGGGCCTCCTGGAGGAGCAGCGGTTGTCCTTGGGGGCGGCCACGGTACGGGCCGGTGACAAGGGCCTGCACCTCACGCCTGACGAGACCTTCGCCCTCACCGGGATCGTCAACATGCTCGATGCCTGGAGCGATGAGCGAGCGGGGGAGGTGTGACATGGCCCAACTGAGCAAGTTCACCTATCTCAAGCACGCCATCCCCCAGCAGAAACGGGGGGCCGAGATCCTCGGCGAGCTGTGGTTCAACATCCGCAGCGAGCCGGCCGGTGACGGCGGCGACGACTTCGAGGCGGCGAAAGAGGCCATGAAGGGCGTCGTTCCCCTGCAACTGCGCTTCTGGGACGACGAGAAGAAGCTCTGGCACGTCTTCGTCACAGCGCAGATCCGGGAGGCCCTGCCGGCCATCTTCGGAAACGCCGAAAAGCTCTTCCTGGAGGTGGAGCATCAACTGGTGCTGCCCGGCCTGGAACTGTAGCAGGTCCCGCCCTCCCCCTGGCCCGGGGGATGCGGGAGACCACGTGGGCCACAGACAACCCCGGCAGGGGGACACGCTCGTATCCCCTGCGGGGGTTTGGCGTGTCCTCCTGCCCCAGACAACAGGAGGGCACATGGAAGTCCACAACCCCCAACTCCTGCCGCCGGAGATCATCCGCCTGGCCGACTACTTCGGCGTCCGGCGGCTGGTTGCCCTGCGGCAGGATCCACGGCAGGGCGAGCGCGAGCGCCAGGGCCGGCTGGGCACGGAGAGCGACGGCGCCGTGACGCTGTTCCTCAACAGGATCTGCCGTCACGGCCTGACCTCCAGCACGCCCAAGGCCAGCCTGTGGCTGATGCTCCTGGACACACTGCTGCACGAGGCCGGCCACACCCGCCAGCCCTGGCGGACAGCCGCCGAGTACCGCAACAGCGTGAAGGGCTGGGGCTACTGGCAGTGCTACGCCGAACGGGACGCCCGCTGCTTCGCCGAGCGCGAGCTGCTGCGGCTGGCCGACCTGGACGAAGACCTCTGGATGCCCTCTCACAACCGTGGCTGGGGCTATCTGGGAGCCCGATTGTCCAGGGTGCTGGCCTGGCGAGCAGCCGAAGCCCGGCAGGCAGAGGGATTCCCAGTTCGCGTGATGCTGGCCATCTGGGCTGCGAAGCTCAACGCCGGCGATCACGTGCGCTAGAACGATGCCCTGGCGCCGCACTGCACTCGCATCCACCAGACGAGCGACGGCCGGCGTTGGCGCTTCCTGACGGTAGCGCAGACGGCCCGCCGGTTGGCCCTGAGCTATGCCCAGGGCAACGCCTACGGCACGCTGCTCTGTCTGGGAGACTCCCCCACCCCGCAGCTTGGGTGGGATGAGGAGAACGCGGCTGCACAGACAACGGCGGGGGATCCCCGCCCACATCAGACAACCGAGAGGAGACAGACAACGTGAAGATCTACATCGCTGCTGTGGTCCAGCCCTGGGGGCTGGACGAGGAGGGCCTGCTGGTGACCACCAACCGGCAGGCGGCGGAAAGACAGCACGCCTCCTGGGTGGAGGAGGCCGCTCAGAAAGAAGAGGGGGAGATCGAGCCCTACCTCTTTGAGTACGAGGTGCCCTGGCCCCACCGGATGGAGCTCAAGGTCCACGCCGTCATCGGCATGTTCGATGGGCGCATTGACCAGGTGGTCATCACGCCCTACGAGGACATGGCCCGAGGCGAGGAAAAGCGGATGCGGACGGAGTACGACATGCCGCTGGACGAGGCCCTGGACTCCGAGCACGATGTCCGGCGGGTCTCGGCCACGCTGACCCTGCCCGGAACGGCCAGCCACATCGAAAGGCCTGCGCCGGAAGGGCCTTCCCTGAACGAGGCGCAGGTGGCCAAGCTGGCCTTCGAGGCCGTGGAGCTCATGGGCGATATATTCTACGATGCGACCCACTGGAGCGAGCCCTACACCTGCGAGCCGTGCGACGAGGAGTACCAGCAGGCGCAGGCGAGCGGGTTTGCGACCGACGAGGACCGTCGCCCGCTCTGCCCGAGCTGCGGTGAGCCCCTGACCTCCGCCGACGAGCGCATCCGCCAGATGGCGGAAGGGGCCGTGCAGTACGCCATCGAGGCCGCCCTGCGGGCCGTG
>JACNHM010000186.1 GCA_014383605.1 Chloroflexota bacterium | reverse complement strand
AAATGCCGATGATGCGTACTTTCTCGATGGGTGCTTCTTTTTTCTTGTTCATAGCATTCCTTTTGACGAACGTCAACCCAACACCCGCATCACGTTCTCCAAAGTCAGGAGATCGAGGTTGGCGCTGGGCTCCAGGAAGGGACGCACGTCAGATACCACCTGCTCCCACGCCAGTGTCTGCAGCCGGCGGCGCACGGCCTGGCGCCAGTTGTGCGCGGTCAGAGTCGCACCCGTCCAGCCTGTCTGTTGCAGCGCATTGTTGAGCAGCGTCACATTCGGCGCCGGCCAATCGGGATCGCTGAGATACCACAACAGGTCATAGACGTCCCTGCCCTTGAGGTAGGGCCGCTGCAAAATGGCATGCAGTTTGCCCGCCAGCAGTGAGGAACGGTCGTGATGTTGAAGCTGCAGCGTGACGTGGCGGCGGACGACGGTCGTCGCCAGCACCGCGCCAGCGGGTGGATTCGTGTCCACTTCCATCTTCACCGAGAGCGTCTGATCCCGATGAGGTGAAAGCCCCAGCTCGTACAGCAACCCGGCAAAACGGACGAAACCGCTGTGCACGACCTTTCGATCGCTGACTTTGAGCTCGACGGCGTACCCCTCGGCAGTCAACTCGGAGCGGATGGCCTGCAGGTAAGCCCGGAAATCATACCGCGACGGGGCTTGTTCCAGGGCGAAGTCCAGGTCTTCCGAGTGGCGCGGGCTGGCGTACAGGAAGTGGAGCGCCGTGCCGCCGTGAAAAGCAAGCGGAATCATGGCCCCGGCGCGCTGGAGACAGCCGAGGATGCGAGCCTGCAAGTATTCGCGCGTCACGTTTCGCCCCTGGGCGGGCGTGGGCGCGGCGCGGACAAGCCCGGCAAGGTACTCTTTCACAGTGTCTCATACTCCAACGATTCGATGTGCGCCAGGTCGGCGATGAGCGCCGCGGCGCGCCGCAGCTTGGGACTGCGGGTGGTATCGGCCAGCCGCTGCAGCTCGTTCAGGTCCAGGCGATCCAGATGCTGCAGCCGCAGTTCCCGCAGGTAGTGCTCCGAATCTCCGCCTGGCTGCAGGTAGATCATGTCCAGCAAGCCTTTTTCCGGCGCGGCCACGAACGCCCGCTGTCCGGGGCTTACCTCAATCCACTGGTAGCCGCGCAGCAGGTCGGTTTTGACGTGCCGGAACTGGTAGCTGCCCAGCGGCGTGTCCCAGCGGCCAGGTCGCGCCGTCGTGACGCTGGTGACGAGGGGCACGTATTCCGGAAGGAGGCCGTGGTGGGCCAGAGCCGACTGGCAACTGACATACGAAGCCCGCACCAGGCGATTGGCAACCAGGAATGGATGGGGTTTGACCTTCTGGTAGGGGGGAGCCAGCGCATACAGGCCCCGCCGCAGTTGATAGAGGTGGCCGGCCTTTGTCCAACGGGACAACTGCCGGCGCACGCCTGCCGGGTTCACGTCGCCAGCCAAAAGAAGGCTGGTTTCGAACACAGGCTCATCCCCCACGATCTCGATCAGTTGCTTGAATTCCATGCGCATATGATACCACACATGGCATATTACTGCAACAATCTGATCCTCTAGCGATGGGGCTCGCTGCGCCTCCTGGAGACGGCGCCGGGCCGGATCGTCAGCCGGAAGCGGCGCAGCAGGCCCGCCAGCCGGCCGCCGGGCAGTTGCCCAGCGACAGCCTCCCCGCCGGGGGCCTGCTTGCCGTAGACGTCGTAGTGCACGATCTCCGCCAGCGGCTTGCGCGGCCGCGGGGAGGGGGCCTCCGCCGGGAAGCCCACGGTCAGCAGGCCCACGACCTCGAAGTGCTCCGGCAGCTTGAGAATGCCGGCCAGCGCGGCCTGATCCAGCCCGCCGATCCAGCAGGTGCCCAACCCCAGCGCGTGGGCCTGCAGCATGATCTGCGCTCCCGCCAGCCCCACGTCCTCGTGCAGAAACCGGCGGTAGAGGCGGCTGCGGGCGTCGCCGCACAGGGCGATGAGCAGCGGCGCTTCGCCCACCTGCGCCCAGCGGATGAAGTAGTAGGCGGCGTGCTCCGCCACCTGCTGGCGGATCGTTTCGTCACGGATGACGACGAAGGCCCACGGCTGGCGGTTGCTGGCCGAGGGCGCCCAGCGGCCCGCCTCCAGCAACTGCTCGATCATCTCGTCCGGCACGGGGTCGGGCCGGTAGCGGCGGATGCTGCGCCGCGCCTTGAGCAGGGCGAGCAGGGATTGAGCAGAGATACTTTCAACGGTGTCAGACACTTGGATGCTCCTTGGCTTTTCGGTCGTCTTTCCCAGCCGTGTTGACGTCGGTCACGACCGCACTTTTACCGCAGAGACCGCCGAGCACGCTGAGAAAACCAAAGAATCTCTGTGTGCTCGGCGGTGAAGAAAGGGCATCAACACGAAAGAGGTAGACTCAGTAGATCCAAGTTTGCTCCTGCCGGACTGCCAAGTCCGGCAGAAAGGCGGTGGACTTGGCAGTCCACCGCGAGCTTTTTGGATCTACTGAGACTGCCGGCTTTTTGTGTACCGTTTCGATTATAGCTCATCAGGGCAAGACAGGCAAGAACCGTTGGCCAAGACCTGCGGCAGGCTGGTTTGCTGACTGTTGCCACTCGTGCTATACTGTCGCTCGCAACGCACGAACGGCGTAGCCGCCGCCTGAATCCTTCCCCCCAGGAGAGTGCTATGATCCATAACCTCAGAGTGCAGGAGATTGACATCAGCCAGCGCAGCGAGCGCAAGCGGTTCATCAAAGTCCCCTGGAAGATCTACAAAGGCGACCGCTATTGGGTGCCGCCGCTGATCGGCGAGCGCATGGAGTTCCTCGACCCCGGCAAGAACCACTCCTTCGAGCACATGGACGCGGCCTTCTTTCTGGCTAAGGGCTTCGTCACGACGGGACGGGTGGACGCGCCCCAGCCTGGTCTGCCCCTGGCCATCGGCGACGAACAGGTGCTGGGCTCCGTCGCCGCCTTCGTTAATCACCGCCACAACGAGTTCCACGACGAGCAGGTGGGCTTCTTCGGCTTCTTCGAGGCGGTCAACGACTACGACGCAGTGGAGGCGTTGCTACAGACGGCCTGCGACTGGGTGCGGGCGCGGGGCATGACCGCCATCCGCGGCCCCGCCAGTTTCACCGGCAACGACGACGCCTACGGCATGCTGGTGGACGGCTTCGACTCCCGCCCCGTGGTGCTGATGTCCTACAATCCCCCCTACTACCCGGAGATGGTGGAGCGCTTTGGTTTCCAGAAGGCCATGGACCTGTGGGCCTGGTACGCCGATATCTCCCGGTTAGGGGCAAACGCCGAGAACCTGCCGCCCAAGCTGCTGCGCGTCGTGGAAAAGGTGCGGGAGCGGAGCAAGGTGCAGATCCGCCAGGCCGACTTCAAGGACTGGGACGCTCTGGTGGAACAGGTCAAGAAGATCTACAACTCCGCCTGGGAGAGGAATTGGGGCTTCGTGCCCTTTACGGACGCCGAGATGGATCACGTTGCGGCCGGACTGCGGCAGTTCATTGATCCCAAGATCGTCTTCCTGGCCGAGATCGCCGGGGAGCCAGTGGGCTTCAGCCTGCCGCTGCCGGACATGAACATTGCCGTTCACCACATGAACGGGCGAATGTTTCCCATCGGCTGGCTCAAGTACCTCTGGTACAAGCGGAAAGTGGACTGGCTGCGCGTCTTCGCCCTGGGGGTGATCAAGGAGTACCGCGGGCGGGGCATTGATGCCTTGCTCTACTACGAGACGGCCAAGGCCGCGGCCGCCAAGGGCTACCGGCACGCGGAGATGTCCTGGATCCTGGAGAACAACGACATGATGAACCGCGCCATCCAGTTGTTCGGCGCCGAAGTGTACAAGACCTATCGCATCTACGAGATGCCGTTGTGAAGTGAAGTGCGTTGCACCTTTCCGGTGCAACGCACTTTCTAGAAGTACGCCTCGTACCCCTCGATCCCCAGCTCGTCGCGCATGGACTGCAACTCCTGGCGCAGGTTGGGGTTCACGGGGATGCCCAGCTCCCGCCGTTCCTGCTCCATCTCG
>JACNHM010000130.1 GCA_014383605.1 Chloroflexota bacterium | reverse complement strand
CATCATCCATCCTTTATCAAGAGAATGTTGGCTCCTCTATCACCAAAAAACGACTGTCCCCATTATATCATCAGGACAGTCGTCTGTCTATGACAAAAGTCACTTCCTCAGTTCCCCGGTGGGCGCAATCGGTCGAGCAGCCAGTCGGCCAGAGGGATGATGAAACCCTGAAGTTCGGGGAGCGTGAGCGGGGGAGTGGTAGCCGGCAAGTGACGGAGGTTGCGAACCTGCAGCAGTGTCCCAGCCATAAAAAAGGGTTGCAAGCCAAGATCCTTTTCCTGAGCCTTCGCCAGCAAGTCGTCGAAATCGTACCCAGCATGTAGGATGAAGTACAGGTCTACAAAGTCCTTGGGCTCGGTGCGCCCCAGGATAGCAGTGAGCTTGTTGGCTCCAATGTTCTCCATGCTGTCTACGACAATGTCCCCCATCTTGATGTGCTCGCCGTACTGGGGGCCAAAGTCCCGCACCAGGTCTATCTGCAGGGATTCTCCGGCTTCGGGTTCGAGGAGAAACTGGCGAAAGTGTTCAGTCCGTCGTGCCCGACCGATACGACACCCCAGGTCGGCGGCCAACTGGGGGATCAGCACGTCGGTCTCCCGCAGAGCCAAATCGTCCAGCGTGAACAGGTCCAGGTCCACGCTCAGACGATGATGCAAGTGGTAGGCGGCCAAAGCCGTGCCGCCGGTCAGGAAGAAGAGTTGGCCAGTATCGGTGGCGAAGAAGCGCGTGAGGAAGGCCGCCTGCAGAGTTGTGAGCCATCCTTCGACGGGCTCAGGACACTGTTGGTTAGCCATGTCGCATCCACCTGTCCAGGGCATAGGCCCACAGTTCCCGATCCTGCCGCCACCGAAAGTGAAGCTTGGCGAAATTATCGCGGATATCCGCCAGCGTCAGGTAGCGCCAGATGTCATCCCATTTGGCATACTCCAGGATGCGGCTGATAATCCAGGCCTTCTCGGATGGGATGCCGTCACGCAGGATGCGGCGAATTTCCTCATCGGTGATCTCGTAGTCCCAGAAAAAGTAGGGACGTTGGCCGGGCTGTGTTAAGCGATCCATTTTGCTCACCTGTCTACATATTCGCCCACCCCAATTCTACACCTTTGCTGAGGAAAGTCAAATCAACAGCGCGGATTCATTCGCAGGCTCTAAATATAACCCCATTAAACTACTCGCTCCGCTCCGCCGTTTTCAGGTAGCGTATGTCCCTGAACGGCTTGACCCGTGTTCGCACGTTGTTCTTCAAGTAATTGCCGGAGATGTGCATCAGCGTGTCGCCGTAGTCGCTGTCTATTCCCATGGTGGCCAGGCAGGGATAGTGGTGGTGTAACAGACCGGCCTCCTGCTCAGCGTCGTCCGCCGAAACGCCCACCAACCTCGCGGCCACGTAGCGGGCACAGCCGCAAACGGCGTCGCGCAGCACCTCTGCGGAGGTGATGAGTCGCGATTCGGGGTCTACGGTGATGCGCAGGTCTGGCTGGCCAAAGTGGCGCGCGAACTCGGCGATGAGGGGATCGTCGTACTCGATCCGCTGGCGGCGGCCAATGCTGTAGTGCGTGTCGGTCAGCGAGCACAAGGGCTTGGGCGTCACGCCCACCACGCCCACGTCCTGGAGCCAGCCCCGCAACTGCCGGGCCAGTCCGCGCGGCAGCCAGGCTTCACTATCAACTGCGGCAACCACTGCCTGGGCGCCGGTCATCCGCGCGATATCGGGGAGCAGTTCCGCCACGCCTGGGTGCTCGCCGAAGGACAGGATCAGGTCAACTGGCGGGAGCGTGTCGGGCAGGTGATCCTCAGGGTAGTCTATCACCGGCGGCAGCACCGACGGCGCCTGCCAGACTTCGACCACCCAGTCCGTGGGGCCGTGGGCGCGGATGTTGTCCACGTGCCGCTGGCCGTATTCGCCTGAGATGACTGCCAAGATGCGCATGTCACTCACTCCATGTCTTCTAACACCCATCACCCAAAAACGGCTGCCTTATTATATCATCAGGATAGCCGTCTGTCTATGACAAAAGTCATTTTCCCCTACCCGCCTGCTGGGATTTATGAGAAAATCCTCATAAGGATTTCATCGTGCTCTAATCTGAGTGGGGTATGATAGTCTCAGAACAACGGAACCCAAAGCTCCGTCGTTCGAGACCACGAGGGAAAGGAGGTGACAAAACATGAGAAAGTGGCTAATCGGCGGCGGAATCCTCGGCGTGCTGGCAGTGGCCCTGCTCGTGGGCAGTCTCGCCATGACCGCCTTTGCCCAGGATCAAACGCCCCAGACCCAGACCGAAGAGCTGGCCGACACCGGCCCGGATGAGCAGCTCCCCAGCTACGACTCCTCGATCCGCGTAGACGACGCTCAGTACGAGGGTATGAGCGAGGCGGATGAGGCGGCGGCACTGGCCAGCCTGTCCACCATCACGCCGGAACAGGCCAAGGCCGCGGCCCTGGAGGCCAACCCTGGCGCGACCGTCGTCGAGGTGGAACTGGACAACGAGAACGGCGCGTTGATCTATGAGGTCGAACTGGACAACGACCTGGAGGTGAAGGTAGACGCCGGCAACGGCGCGATCCTGAGCACGGAGCAAGAGGACGCTGACGAAGCTGACGATCTGGACGACGTCCAAGAAGAGGTCGAGAGCCAGGCTGAAGATGCTGACGAGGAATCTGGCGATGTGGATGATGTCCAGGAAGAGTTTGAGAGCCAGGCTGACGACGCACTGGAGACGCTCCATGCCGACGAAGACGCAGCGGGGCAGTAGACTCGCCCACTGTAGCAGTCGCTCGAACCAAGAGGGCGTTGGAACGTTCCGACACCCTCTTGTTCGTGGCCGGGCCGGTCCAGCCCCCCCCTGATCCTGCCGTGAGAAAACTCTCATGGAACTCTCACACTTCTCTCATCTGGCTGGGGCATGATAGGAACAGAACCACAAAACCTTGGGGCAGGAGGTAACACCTATGAAAAAGCTAATGGTTTTGCCACGCACGCCAACTATTCGAAGGCGGGCCAGTCACAACGACTGGCAGTAACCAAAACACAAAGGAGAGAATCATGAAAAATATCCACGTTTTTGTACGAAAACTCAGGGCCACCAAGGCTCGGAGCCGCCGGGTGGGTCTCCTGTCGCTGGGCCTCGTCCTCGTCGTCCTCCTGTCCGCCTGTGGCGGCGGCTCGACGCCAGCAAATCATCCAACCAACACGCCGGCTGTGAGCCAGGGCGGCAACGCAGGTCAGGGTGGAGCGCGGGGCGACTCGGAGTTCGGGTTGACCGAAGCAGAGGTCGCGCGGCGCGTCGATGCCGTGGAATCGCTGATCGCCACCTGCATGCGTGACGCCGGGTTCGAGTACATCCCGGTCGATTACGCCACGGCGCGCGCCGCAATGGACAGCAATAGCAAGCCATCCGGACTCAACGCCGACGAGTTTCGCGCCCAGTTCGGATACGGCATTACGACGCAGTTCGCGAGTACTGACAGCCAGGCTGTCACGGGTGCAGGCGCCCAGAACACTCGCATTCGAAGCGGATTGTCTCCTGCAGATCGCGTCGCCTACGATCACGTGCTCTATGGCGAAAACCCGTCAGCGACCTTTGTGGTTTCGCTCGATGGTGAAGACTTTTCGCAAACCGGCGGCTGTACCCGTGCGGCTGTCGAGAAGGTTTTCAGCCCCGAAGAACTCGGCCCGGGCTTTGCGAACTACCAAAACACCCGAGACGCTCGCATCGACCAGGACCCGCGCGTTATCGCCGCCCAGAAGGATTGGGCTGCGTGTATGCGCGAGGCCGGCTACAGCTACGCCAACTCGGGTGAGATTCGAGCCAATCTGGCGAACCGTCTCGAGGCCATCACCGGCGGCGCCGATCCCGCGACGTTGCCGGCCGACGCCCAGGCAGCCCTGGCCGCTCTACAGGGCGAAGAGCTGGCCATTGCCGCCGCCGACCACGAGTGCAGCATCAAATTTGTGGACCCCATCACGACCCAGGTGGAAACTGAACTGCTCGGACCTGCTGGTACCAATCAATAGCAGGATTTT
>JACNHM010000331.1:3515-21030 GCA_014383605.1 Chloroflexota bacterium | reverse complement strand
GGAAGGATGAAAACGCGGGAAATCCCTCAGCCCATCAGACCCATCTGGCTCCTCAGCCCCCTTCTGACGAAGACGTGATCCTGTTCGAGTATTTCCTGGAGGAACCATGAACGTGTTGCGCCGCTTTTGGGACGAACATCCCCGGCTTTCCATGTGGGTTATCCTGGCCATCGGCATGGTGGCGATCATGATCTGGGCCGCCTGGAGCGTGGGCTTCACCGCCGCGCAGTGGGCCTGGCTGATCGCCGTCACCATCGGACTGGCCGGGCTGTGCAGTTGGATCATCAGTTGGGAGGAGTAGCTCACAACCTCCGACGCCCAACCTCAAACTTCCAATATCCAAAACCATGAACAATAAACGCGACTACTACGACATCCTCGGCGTAGGGCGAGGAGCCGGTGAAGACGAGATCAGGCGGGCCTACCGTCGCCTGGCGCGGGAGTATCACCCCGACGTCAGCACCGCTGCGGACGCCGAGGAACGTTTCAAAGAGATCAACGAGGCCTACGAGGTGCTCTCGGATACCGAAAAGCGGGCCATGTACGACCGTTTCGGCCATGCCGGCCCCCAAGGCACCGGCTGGCCCGGCTCCGGCGATTTCGGCGGCTTCGGCGACTTCAGCTCCATCTTCGAAGACCTCTTCACCGGCTTCGGCATGGGCACGCGCTCGCGGCGAGCCCGCCGCGCCCCGCAGCGCGGCGCCGACCTCCGCTACGATCTGCAGTTGGAGTTCAACGAAGCCATCTTCGGCACCGAGAAAGAGCTGGAAGTCTCACGCCACGAGACTTGCCCGCGCTGTACGGGCAGAGGGGCGGAACCGGGCACGACGCCCATCCGCTGCCCGCAGTGCAACGGCACCGGCGAGGTGCGCCGCACGCAGCAGTCCATCCTCGGCTCCTTCGTCAGCGTGACCACCTGCCCGCGCTGCCAGGGCGAAGGGGAGATCGTCACCACACCGTGCAGCGAATGCCGAGGGCAGAAGCGGGTGCGCACCCCTCGCACGGTGGTGATCGCCATCCCGCCGGGTGTGGACAATGACACCCGTATCCGGCTGGCGGGAGAAGGGGAACCTGGCGTGTACGGCGGCCCCGCCGGAAACCTCTACGTCGTGTTGCACGTCCCGGAGCATCCGCTCTTCAAGCGCCGGGACAGCGACATCCTGACCGAGGAGCACATCAACATGGCCCAGGCTGCGCTGGGCACGGAGATCGCCGTGGAGACCATTGACGGGCCGGTGGAGATGCGCATCCCGCCGGGCACACAGAGCGGCCACGTCTTCCGGCTGCGGGGCAAGGGTGCGCCCAAGATGCGGCGGCCGGATCGCCGCGGCGACCAATACATCACCGTGCGGGTCGTGGTGCCCACCAAACTGACGCCGCGGCAGCGGGAACTGTTGAGCGAACTGGGCCAATCGCTGGGCAGCGACAAGCTGGGCACGAAGAAGGGGTTCTTCGACAAGGTGCTGGACGTCATCGGCGAGGCGTTGGAATAACGTTGAACTGGATCGAGATCAGCGTGCACTGCGACGGCGAGGGAGCGGAAGCGGTCAGCGAGCTCTTCAACCGCTACAATGCGGGGGCGGAGGGCCGCGGCGGCGCGATTGTGGAAATCGGCGGCTTCGACAGCGTGGGCGAACTGACGCAGCCGACGGTCACCGTGCGCACCTACCTGCCCGCCGACGAAGCCGGCCGAGCCCTCTGCCGCCGCATCGAGGAGGGGCTTTGGCACCTGGGGCAGCTCTATCCGCTGCCCGCACCGCAAGTGCGGGAGTTGGCGGAGACGGACTGGGCCGAGGCGTGGAAAGCGCACTACCGCCCGCTGCGCGTGGGCCGGCGGCTGCTGATCACGCCTTCCTGGCTGACGCCCGAGGCCGCACCCGGCGACGTGGCCATCGAACTGGACCCAGGCATGGCCTTCGGCAGCGGGCTGCACCCCAGCACCCGCTTCTGCCTGATGCTGCTGGAGCAGCACCTGCGGCCCGGCGACGCCGTGCTCGACCTGGGCACCGGCTCGGGCATCCTGGCCATCGCTGCCGCCAGGCTGGGAGCTGCCTCCGTCCTGGCCCGGGACATTGACCCGCTGGCGGTGCAGATCGCGCAGGAGAATGTGGAACGCAACGGCGTGGCCCATCTCGTGCGCGTGGAAGAAGGCTCTCTGCCGGTTTCGAGTTCCGTGTTTCGAGTTTCGGGTTCACAACCCGAAACCTTGCAACCTGAAACCTGGAACCTTGTTGTCGTCAACATCCTGGCCGAGGTCATCGTGGAGTTGCTGGAGCAAGGGTTGGCTGCGCTGCTGGCGCCCGGCGGGCGGCTGATCCTCTCCGGCATCATCCAGCCGCGAGCGCCGGAAGTGGAAGCCGCGCTGCAAGCGTGCGGGCTGACCATCGCCGAGCGTCTGGAAGAGGGCGACTGGCTGGCATTTCTGGCCAAGCGCCCCCTTGGTCATATCTGAAGCTGTCCCCATGCACCGTTTCTTCGTTCCGCCAACCGCCATCCAGGGCGACCGGGTGAGACTCACCGGCCCCGTCGTGCACCGGTTGACGCACGTGCTGCGGCTCAGTCCGGGCCAGCGCGTCGTCGTGCTGGACGACAGCGGCTGGGAATACACGGTCGAGCTGGAAGGTCTGGAGCGCAAGCAAGTCGAGGCCCGCATCGTCGGGCGAGCGGAAGCGCAAACCGAGCCCCGCACGCGGCTTACCCTCTACCAGGCGGTGCTGAAGGGCGAACGCTTCGAGTGGGTGCTGCAGAAGGGCACGGAGCTGGGCATCGCCGCCTTCGTGCCACTGCTGTGTGACCGCAACGTCGTTCGCGATCCGGAGGCGGTGCGCAAGAAACTGCCGCGCTGGCGAACGATCATCCGCGAAGCGGCAGAACAATCGCGGCGCGGCCGTCTGCCGCGACTGGAAGCGCCGGTCCCTTTCGCTCAGGCCTGCCAGCAGGCCCAGGCCGCCGTCGGCCTCTCGCTCCTGGCCTGGGAAGGAGAAACGGCCATCGGCCTAAAAGCAACACTGCAAGCCAAACCTTCCAACCTCCAACTTCCAACTTCCAACATTCAGCTGTTTATTGGCCCTGAAGGGGGCTTCACGGCCGAGGAGGTGGCCCTGGCGCAAGCGCAGGGCATCCTGCCCATCACCCTGGGCCGCCGCATCCTGCGAGCGGAGACGGCGGGGCTGGTCGCCGCCGCCGCCATCTTCTACGAGTTGAACGATTTGGGCTAACCACGCATCACGGATCACGCATCACGAGGTATGTGAACATGTCAGAGAACACAGAAAAGGTCGAACAAGTCATCATCATCGGCAGTGGGCCAGCGGGGCTGACCGCCGGCCTCTACACCGCCCGCTCGGAGATGCAGCCGCTGCTCTTCACCGGCACCGAGATCGGCGGCCAGGTGACTCTCACCATGGAGGTGGAGAATTATCCAGGCTTCCCCGACGGCATCACCGGGCCGGAGTTGATCCAGCGCATGCAGAAACAAGCCGAGCGCTTCGGCTGCCGCGTCGTCGTGGACACGGTGACCGAGGTGGCACTGGACGAGCATCCCTTCACCATCAAGACGCAGTCGGGGAAGGAATATCGCTGCAAGTCGCTGATCATCACCACCGGTGCCCGGCCGCGGCGGCTGGGGGTGCCCAAGGAGAAGGAACTCACCGGCCGCGGCGTGAGCTACTGCGCCACCTGCGACGGCTTCTTTTTCCGCGGGAAGGAAGTGGCCGTCGTCGGCGGCGGCGACGCGGCCATCGAAGAGGCGCTCTTCCTGACCAAGTACGTCAACAAGGTGAAGGTGATCCACCGCCGCAACCAACTGCGGGCGCACCTGGCGCTGCAGCAGCGAGCCTTCAGCAACGAGAAGTTCGAGTTCATCTGGGACACAGTGGTCACAGCGATCAACGGCGACCAGAGAGTGACCTCGCTCACGCTGCAGAACGTCCAGACGGGGGAAGAGAGCGAGTTGCTCATTGATGGCGTGTTCGTCTACGTCGGCCACATCCCCAACTCGCAACTGTTCGCGGGGAAGCTGGACATGGACGGGCGGGGATACCTGATCACCGACAGATTCATGCAGACCAGCGTGCCCGGCGTCTACGCCGCGGGGGAGATTCAGGACAGCCGCTTCCAGCAGGTGGCCACCTCGGTCGGCCAGGGCTGCGCGGCGGCTTTGGAGGCGGAGAAGTTCGTGGCCGAACTGGAAGATCGGGCCTACCCAGGGGAGCCGTGATGTCTGAGCAACTGGAAGAATTCAAGACCTACCGGGAGCGCATGAACGAGAAGATCCTGGGCTGCGGCCACCTGGGGATCAAGCGCTTCTTCAACCTGGACACCAAGGCCTACGAGGATGGCGCGCTGGACGGCCGGACGAAGGAACTGCTCGGCCTGGTGGCCTCGGCGGTGCTGCGCTGCAACGACTGCATTGACTACCACCTCATCCAGTGCGTGCGGCAGGGCTTCAGCGACGCCGAACTGCACGACGCCCTGAACGTGGCCCTGGTGGTCGGCGGCAGCATCGTCATCCCCCACCTGCGCCACGCTTTCGACACCATCGAGCAATTGCCGGCGCTTGAAGCGGAGGGGCGACCGTTGGACTTGTCACAAAAGCCCGAGGAGCTTGACTGGTCAGTCCGCCCCGGTCTGTGTGTTGACGTGGAGACCGGCAACGTGTGGGTAGACGGAACGCCACTGGAACCTTTGACCAGCGCGGAGTTTCAGCTACTCGCCTTTCTCTACGAGCACACGGGGAAGATTTGTGGCAAGCACCGAATCGCGGAAGTGGTTTGGGGAAGGGAATACCCGACTGAGGTGGATGACAACCGCATTGATGAGCTGATCAGTCGCCTGCGGCTCAAAATCGAGCCGGATCCTCAAAACCCTCGCTATCTCACCACTGCGCGGGGGAGAGGATACTTGCTGAAGAGCCAGTGATAGGTTCAGCTCACGCAGGAGGTTGAATGCCTTACGTCAACATCCGCAGCGAACGCATTTTCTACAGCGCCTGGGATGGCGACAGAGACGACGAACGTCCCCCGCTGGTGCTGGTGCATGGCGCCGGGGGCACGCATCTGCACTGGCCGCCGCGCCTGCGCCGGCTGCGGGCTACCGACGTCTATGCCCTCGATCTGCCAGGACACGGCCACTCCCCCGGCCAGGGGCGCGATAGCATCGCTGCCTACCGCGAGGCGATCCTGGCCTGGGCCGAAGCCCTGTCGCTGCCGCCTTTCGTCCTGGCCGGGCACTCCATGGGCGGGGCCATCGCCCAGGACTTCGCCCTGAACCACGCTGAACGGCTGGCCGGGCTGTTGCTGGTGGGCAGCGGCGCCCGGCTGCGGGTGCATCCGGCCATCCTGCAGGGGGTGCAGGATGACTTCCCGGCCACGGCCAAACTGATCTGCGACTGGGCGCTCAGCGACGCCGCCAGCGAGAAGAGCAGGCGACAGTACCTGCGGCGGCTGCTGGAGGTCAATCCGGCGGTGCTGTGGGGGGATTTCCTGGCCTGCGACGCATTCGATCTGCGCCAGCGGCTGGGCGAGATCGTCGTGCCCACGCTGGTCATCGGCGGCACGGAGGATCGGCTGACCCCGCCCAAGTACAGCCAGTATCTGCGGGAGCACATCCCCAACGCCCAACTGCTGCTGGTGGAGGGAGCAGGGCACATGGTCATGTTGGAACAGCCGCAGAGGGTGACGGAGGCCATCGCCGAATTCCTGGTTGCGCTCCCAGCCTCACGCAACACGGATCACACAGCACGGATCAGGCCATAGCAAACTCACCAAGGAGGACAGCATCATGGCACGCGTGGAATGCAAGCAAGAAACAAACCTGGCCCGCTGCACCTGCACCTACGAGCCATGCAGCCGCAAGGGGCTCTGCTGCGACTGCATCGCCTATCACCGGCGCTACGGCGAGCTGCCCGGCTGCCTCTTCCCGCCGGAAGCAGAGCGCACCTACGATCGCTCCATCGCCTGCTTCGTCCGCATCCACAGCAAGCGCTAAGGCAGATGCGCAAGGTGCAACGCACTTCTCAAGTGCGTTGCACCTGCGGCGTGATGATGATCTTCAACGATTCTTGCGCTTCGCCCGCCAGCTTGATCGCCTCGCCCACGCCGGACAGATCAAATCGGTGGGTGATCAAGTCCTTGACGTTGATGCGGCCCCCCTGGATCAGCTTCAGAGCCAGCCGGGTTTCCTGCGGCGTGCAGGAATAGCTGCCGGTGACCGTGACCTCTTCGAACACCAGGCGGTGCGGGCTGATGGGCAGCGTGACCCCAGGCGGCGTGGGGGCGAAGAAGAGCACCGTGCCCCCCTTCTCTGCCAAGGCCAACCCTTGCTCCATGGCCTTGCTGCTGCCCACGGCGACGAGCACCACGTCCGCCCCCCGTCCCTCGTTCAACGCCTTCAACACAGCCCCGACATCCGCGGCGGCATGGAGGGCATGATCCGCCCCCAGCCGGCGGGCCATCTCCAGCCGGTAGTCCACGAAGTCGGTGGCCACGACCAGCCCCGCCCCCCAGAGCCGCGCCAGTTGCAGCAGGATCAGACCGCTCACACCGGCCCCCAGCACGGCTACCGTGTCGCCCTTCTGCAGGCCAGCCCGTTCGATGCCCCGGATGCAGGTCGCCACCGGCTCGATCAGCGTGCCTTCCTCGAAAGACATGTCATCGGGCAGCCTGAGCACGTCCCGCGCCACGTTGAGGGCGGGCACCCGGATGACTTCGGCGAAGCCGCCGGGGTCAATGTGCGAGGCCTTGAAAGTGGCGCACTGGCTGTAGAAGCCACGGGTACAGTAGTGGCAGGTGAAGCAGGGGACGTGGTGGTGGACGAAGACGCGGTCGCCGACGGCGAACTGTTCCACGCCTTCGCCGACCTTGACCACTACGCCGGTGGGCTCGTGCCCCAGCACCGTGGGGGCCTTCTCGTCGGCGTACCAGGCCATGAGGTCGCTGCCGCACAGCCCGCAGGCCTTGACCTGGACGAGCAGCTCGCCCGGCCCGATCTCGGGCACGGGCATCTCCTCCAAGCGGATGTCCTGGCGGCTGTAGTATCGGGAGACTCTCACTCGCGTTCCTCCGGTCGGTGTAGGGGTAACCCTTGCGGTTACCCTGGGCGACCGCAAGGGTCGCCCCTACGGGGCAGGGATGACACAGAAGAAGCCGAAGGGCTCATCCCCGGTGTTGCGGAATTGGTGCACCTCGTTGCCGGGGACGTACACCACGTCGCCGAAGGTGATGTCGAACTCTTCTTCACCGAGGCGCACCCGACCCTGGCCCCGCATGATCACCACGCCGTGGTCGTGGGCGTGCTGATCCAGCGAGGTCCAGCCGCCCGGCTCGACCTCGAAGTAGCGCAGAGCGAAATTGGGGGCCTCTTCGGCGGGCCCGATGAGCCAGCGCACGCTCACGCCCTTCATGTCCTTCTCCGGCGGGTAGTGGCCCAATTCCACGCCTTCCCAGTCGAAATTACCTCTGTAGCGATGGATGACACCCATAACTCCCTCCTGCTGAAACGGACGATGGACGAAAGACGAATGACGGATTCGTCTTTCGTCGAGATCAAAGCACTATGGCCACCTTGAGCGCCTCGCCGCTGGCCACGAGCTGCAGAGCTTCCTCCAGCTTCTCCAGGGGCATTTCGTGAGTGATCAGGCCGTCGGCGTCCAGTTGGCCGCTGGCGATGAGCGAAAGCGCCGTGCGCACGTACACTGGCGTGTGGTGGAAGACGCCGATGATCTCCAGCTCGTCGTAGTGCAGCCGGCGGGTGTCCACCTGGATGTGCGTGCCCGCCTTGCAGCCGCCGAAAAGGTTCACCAAGCCCCCCGGTCGGGTCATGGCAATGGCCTGCTCCCAGGTCTCCGGCAAACCCACGGCCTCGATGGCCACGTCCACGCCTCGCCCTTCCGCCGTCAGGTCCCGCACCGCCGCCACCGCGTTGGCGACTTCGCTGGCATTGACCACCTCATCGGCGCCGAAGTGGCGGGCTTTTTCCAGCCGGAAGGGCACACGATCCACGGCGATCACCCGCGCCCCCTTGAGCTTGGCCAGCCGGGTGAACATGAGGCCGATAGGCCCCTGGCCGATGATGCAGACGGTATCGCCCAGCCCGATCTTCGACCGCTCGATGCCGTGCACGATGCAGGCGAAAGGTTCGACCAACGCGGCGTGCCGGAAGGGAAGATCGTCGGGGATAGCCAGCAGGTTCTGCTCGACGATGCGCGCGGGAATGGCAATGTACTCGGCGTAGGAGCCGTTGAGGAACTCCAGGTTCTCACAAAGACTAAGGCGGCCCTGGCGGCAGTAGAAGCAGTGGTTGCAGGGCGCGGAATTGGCCGCCACCACTCGCTGCCCCACCGCTAAGCCCTGCACACCAGGGCCGATCTCGGCGATCACGCCGGACATCTCGTGCCCGAAGACGGTGGGCGCTTTCTGGATCATCACCGGATGGCCGCGCTTGTAGGTCTTCAGGTCGGTGCCGCAGGTGAGCGCCACTTTCACCTGCACCACCACCTCGCCCGGCCCGGCCGTGGGCCGTTCGATCTCCTCGTACCGGATGTCACCTGGTGCATAGAACAGGACAGCTTTCATTGTCATCATTGTTTTTGCCTTGTCACCTCATCATCATCCTTGGCCCGTCAGCGAATAGCTCGTTGCCTCATGAGCTTTGCGCCTGCTTCACCTTTCTGCCGACCTACTCCAACGCCGCGATCTTCTTCTCAATCTGCTGGTTCAGCTTTGCGATCTCAGCCTGGAGCGTGGATTCCTCCCGGCCCAGTGTCTGCAACTGCCGCTCACTCTCTTCCAACTTGTCCACGTAGCTGGCGCGCAGAGCGCCTTCTTTGCCGGTCTTGTCCAGGGTCTTCATGTTGCCCTGGATCTGTTCCTGCGCCTTGTAGATCTTGGCCCGCTCCTTCTCGAGGGCCTCCAAACGTTGCTCGTGAGCAGCGATCTTATCCCAAAGCGCCAGCAATTCGCTCACCGCGCCATGATCCCGGCGACTCAACAGCCCCTGCTTCAGGTAGCCTTGCAACGTGCGAGATGATTGCTTCTGCAGTTCCTCGCGACGTCTCATGAGGCGACGCTCCTGCACCCGCAGCGTCGTCTCGCCGTGCGCTGGTGCATTCACCTCGAAGCGCAGGTGCTCGCCGGTCTTCTCCTTAGGCTCTGGTGTGTCGAAGAGTTCGTAATGCGCCGTGCGGGGATGTTCCACCAGGACAAGCAGGGGCTCGTTTGTGCTGTTGTTGATCTGATAGTCCCGCCAACGAATGTCCCATTCTTCGACGTGCAGGTAGTGCCCCTTGATGTACAGGCCGTGGATCTCCCGGCGGGAGTCGCTCTGCTCGCTCACCTTGGCCCCCAGTTCCACGGCATAGGCCACCACGATCTCGCCGCCGGCGGCGGTGAAGGGCAACAGCGCCTCGCCTACGTACTCACCGTTCTCCAGAACGGTCACCGGCCCCCGCTCCAGCGTCAGACCCGTCTCGTTCTGTAAACGCAACGTCGCCACCGGGTGCCTGGCCATTTTGCTGCCGTTGTACAGCAGGTCCTTGTGCTGCGTCAGCCTGGCGGAAACAATGGGCACCATGGCCGATTGGCCGCGTCGCACCGACACCGGTGTACGAATGGCGTACTGGAAGAGTTCGCCCAGGTCTTCGGTGGCGGTGTCCACGGGCACGGCCTTTTCCAACATCTCCGGGCTGACGGCCCTTTGGAACGCCGCGGTGGCCATCGCCCTGCCCATGCCTGGCGCTTCCCTGGTTGCGTCTGACCGCATAGCCCTGCGGAGTGCTACCTCAAGGTCCTTGGTGGTCTGGTCGAATTCTACCGGCGCTGCCGCCACGCGGGCTTCCTCCTTCACTTCAGGACGCTCGGGTGTGAACGGCGTGTAGAGGTCGTAGACAAAAGAGATGGGCATCCCGGCCACCAGCGACAGGGAAATGCCTTCGAGGTCTTCCTCCAACCGGTTGTCGAAGATGCCCCAACCCAGCAGCAGAGTTTGCGGATCACCCTCGCCGGCCCTCGAATCGGCGACCACGCGGTAGCTGACCCGCCAGGTCGGCGCGGGGGCAACGTAGCTCACCGACAGATCGTGCTCGCCCGGCGTCAGGCGGATGGTCACCTGGCGGAAGTTCTCCTGAGCCAGAGACGCCTCCAGGAAGAAGCGCAGGTCAGTTGCCCCCCGCTCGTCCAGGATCTCGACGCCCTGCACGCGGCCCAATGGGACAGCCTGCACCTGATCGGTGTCATCCAGCAGCAGCGAGACCAGGGCGGTGGCCAACGGTTGCTCCTGGGATACGTCATCCAAGCCGAGCAGCGTGCCCTGCAGGGTCTCCTGCTGATCGAGCAGCAGCACGACGCGCCGCCCGCGCAAGGTCACGAGCAAGTCTTGCAGGCTGCGGGTATCGCCCAGGCGGACGGAGCAGCCGGCCAGACGCTCCTCGCGGCTCTGCGGCGTGGCATACTCGACCCCCAACACCTGGCCGTCGCCCCAGTCAATGGCCGTCAGGCTCTTCAGGATATCGTTCATCTCCTCGACACGGAAGGTGAGGGTCACCTCTTCGCCGTTGAGCGGTCCCCTCCGCTCAAAGAAGCCCACGCCGTGCTTGTACAACGTCATGTGCGTGATGGGTAGGTTCGTCATCGTCGTATCTCCTTGTTCCTGATCACCCCGATCTCGGATACTCCCCTCTGGACAAGTACCGCACCGTGGATGGTGCGGTACTCGCAGACAACAACTTCACAGACGGCGGCGATAGTTGCTGAGCAGGGCTCAGTACCCCTCTTCCAGCTCCCCCACAGAGACAGTGGTCAGTTCCTCTTCTTCCTCGCGCGCTCCTCTGGGTACGATGTGGCTCCACACCGTGAAGGCCAGCGTCGAGGCCAGAACGATCTGGAAGCCCAGCTTGTAGCCGAACATCGTCCAGGGCTGGAACATGGCCACCACGCCGCCCAGGATGCCGATGATGAGGATCACCTCGATGATGCTGAAGACCCGCGCCGGCACCCGGCCGTGGAGCTGACGACCCACGAAGAGGATGAAGAAGACAAACGTCAGCAGAATAGCCAGGAAGATGGTCAGGAACTTGGCCGTCTGACCTGCTGTATCGGGCAGCACCAGCGGAAGCACGAGCCGGAGAATCAGGAGCACGGCCACGATGATGGCGCCGGTGAAGTAGGGCTGTAGTCGCTTGATCATAGTCTCTCCCATGCTTGAGATTGGTAAATTGGGAAACTGGTAGATTGGTAGATTGGGACAGCAATGTCCAATTCACCAATCTTACCAATGTACCAATCTACCAATCTCTCAGTACCTGATGTCCACCTGCTTCTTCGTTTGGGCCGACTCCTCGATGGCGTCGCAGATGACATTGTTGCGATAGCCATCCTCGAACGTCGCGCCGAGGGGAGCCACGTCCTTGTCGTTGACGATGCAGTCCAGCATGTGACTGAACTCGTGCACAAAGGTGTGTTCCCAGCCGATGATGTGCCCGTGCGGCCACCAGTTCTCCCAGAAGGGATGGTACCCTTCGGTGATGAGCACCTGGTGAAAGCCCTGGGTCTCCTTGGGTTCCTCGCCGATCCAGAAGACCTCCAACTCGTTCATGCGCTCCAGGTTCCAGCGGATGCTGCCCTTCTCGGCGTTGATCTCGAAGACGTTGTGATTCTTGCGGCCGCCAGCAAAGCGACTGGCCTCCAGCGTGCCGATGGCGCCGTTCTCGAACTGCACGGTGGCCACGAAGGCGTCGTCCACTTCCACCTTGGCCGTGCCTTCAGCACCTTCCAACTCGCGCTCCTCGATGAATGTGGCGGTCATGGCCCCCACGGAGGTGATCTCACCCACCAGGAAGCGGGCCAGATCAATGATGTGCGAGCCGAGGTCGCCGATGGCGCCGCTGCCGCATCTCTCCTTCTGCAGCCGCCAGATCATGGGCGTATCGTACTGGGCCATGATCCACTCCTGCAAGTATATGGCCCGCATGTGATAGATCCTTCCCAGCTTGCCGCTGGCGATGAGATTATAGACCTGGCGCACCGCGGGCACGAAGCGGTAGTTGAAAGCCACCATGTGCTTGACGCCGGCCTTTTCCACCGCATCGAGCATGGTCCTGGCCTCTGCGGCGTTGCGGGCCATGGGCTTCTCGCAGAACACGTGCTTGCCCGCTGCGGCGGCGGCAATGCACGGCTCGGCGTGGGTGTCGTTGGGGCCGCCGTTGTCGAAGAGTTGGATGCGATCATCTTTCAGCATGTCGCGCCAGTCGGTGTAGTAGCCCTCGTAGCCAAAGCGCCGCGCCGCCTCGGCCACGGCTTCTTCATTGCGCCCGCAGATGGCGATCAGCCGCGGCACCGCTGGCGGCGGATACATCATGTAGGGGAGCTTCTTGTAGGCATTGCTGTGCGCCTTGCCCATGAAGGCATAGCCCAGCATGCCCACGCCGATCTCTGGGGCCTCCCCTTCAGCTTTGGCCCCGGCCATGGTCGTGAATGTTTGCTTGCTCATGATTCTCTCCTGATTAATCCTTGGCCTCGAAGGCGGCGTCGAACGCCTGAGTCGAGGGCGTGAAGTCCTGGCTGCGGATCATCTTCAGCGCCTCCGGCGCGCCCCACTCGCGGTCCATGCCGCTGTCCTCCCATTCGATGGACAGCGGTCCCTGGTAGCCGACGCGGTTGAGCGCACGGACGAGCTGATCCCACTGCACATCCCCCCGCCCCGGCGAGACGAAGTCCCAGCCGCGGCGCGGGTCGCCGAAGTCCAGATGCGACGAGAGGATGCTGTTGCGCCCGTTGAGCTGCACCCGCGAATCCTTCACGTGCACGTGGAAGATGCGATCGCCGAACTCTTCGACGAAGAACACCGGGTTGATGAACTGGTGGATGAAGTGGCTGGGGTCGAAGTTGAAGCCGAAACGGGGATGATTGTCCAACGCGTCCAGCGCCCGGCGGGCGGTGATGATATCGTAGGCGATCTCCGTCGGGTGCACCTCCAGCCCGTACCTGACCCCTTCCTCCTGGAAGACTTCCAGGATGGGCAGCCAGCGGTCGGCGAAGTCCTGGTAGCCGGCGTCAATGTCCGCCTGGCTGGTGGGCGGGAAGAAGTAGAGCTTGGCCCACACGCTGCTGCCCGTGAAACCATTGACGACGTCCACGCCGAACTTGGCCGCGGCGCGGGCGGTGTTCTTCATTTCGTCAGCACAGCGCTGGCGCACCCCTTCGGGGTCGCCGTCGCCCCAGAGGCGGGAAGGCAGGATGGACTTGTGCCGCCCGTCAATGGGGTCGTCGCAGATGCATTGGCCCACCAGGTGCGTGCTGATGGCGAAACACTTCAGGCCGTACTTCTCCAGCACGTCCCACTTGTTCCGGCAGTAGGCGTCATCTTCCAGCGCCTTGTCCACTTCGAAGTGATCGCCCCAGCAGGCCAGTTCCAGGCCGTCGAAGCCCCAGGCGCTGGCTTTCTTGGCCAGTTCCTCCAGGGTCAGGTCGGCCCATTGTCCGGTAAACAGAGTTATTGGTCGTGACATAGGTAAGTCTCCTTGCCTTAGTATAGTGCGAATGCAGATTGCAGATTAGAGATTGCGGCGTGCATCGTGTGCTCTGGGGCCGCCGATGTGCCATCTGCGATGTGCAATCTGCTCTACTCCAGTGTGAACTCCGGCAGGCGCACGATCTTGCCGCCGCGCAGGGCCGAGTCATGGGCGCAGATGCCGGTGCAGGTCCAGTTGGCTGAGGTCACGGCGTTAGGGAACGGTTCGCGATCCTCCACGATGCTCATCACGAACTCATGTGCCAGGTGTGGGTGTGAGCCGCCATGACCGCCGCCCTGGACGAAGGACATGTGGGTCTCACCCTGCAGGTCATAGACGCTGCCCGTAGTAAACAGCTGAATCGGTTCGGGCAACAGGTGCGCATAGTCGGGCACAGCCACGCGCTCGCCGTCCTCGCCCGTGAAAATCACCGGTTCCTCGGCCGCGAGTTGCGTCCACTCGAAGGTGCGCTTGCTGCCATAGACGTCGAAGCTCTCGATATACTCCCGCGCTGTGTTGTAGAGCGAACGGGTCATCTCGGCGTGAACATCGGAGTCTTTCAGCTTGATGTGCGCGGTCTCGATGGCGAAGGGTGAGCCGTAGCGCCGGGCGTACTTGTCGTTCACGCGCCCCGAGCCGAGGCAGGAAACCCATTCCGCCCGCTTGCCGGTGAGCGCCATGATCGGTCCGACACAGTGGGTCGCGTAGTGCATCGGCGGCATGCCGGGCCAGTAGCTGGGCCAGTCGCCGGCAGCCATCTCCTGGTGGTGCGCGGCGCGCACGAACTGCAGGCGACCGAGTTCACCCTTGTCCAACATCTCCTTCACGAAGAGATACTCGCGGGTGAAGACAGTGGTCTCCATCATCACGTACTTCTTGCCCGACGTCTTCTGGGCCTCGACGACCAACCGGCACTCCTCGACCGTGCGGGCCATGGGCACGGTAGAGGCCACGTGCTTGCCGGCGCGCAGGGCATCCATGCTCATCCAGGCGTGATCGTCGATGGGCGAGTTGATGTGCACGGCATCGACTTCGGGGTCCGCGATCAGTTCCGCGAAGTCGGTGTAACGTTTCGCCACCCCGAACTTGTCACCGACTTCGTCGAGATGCGCCCGATTCCTCTGGCAGATGGCGTACATGTTGGTGTGGGGATGGCGCTGGTAGATCGGGATAAACTCCGCACCGAAGCCCATGCCCACAATGGCCATATTGATCTTACGGGTCATCGTTCTTGTCTCCTTATGACTGCGTTGTCAGTTCAGGTCAGGAGCGACGCGCTGCATCATACACTGCGCTCCGCCTCAGCGAACCTTGGGCTGGCCGAAGACGGGCGGGCCGATGGGCACGGGCGGCATCGCCCAACTGCCAGTCAGCGGCACGCCTGCATCGCGGTCAATGATCACGTCCAGCACGTAGGGCCGGCCCGAAGCGACCGCCCGCGCCAGGGCGGGGGCCAGGTCTTCAGGATTTCGCACCTGCTCGCCCTCGGCGCCGCAGGCCTTGGCCCACAGGGCGAAGTCCGGGTTGTACAGCTCGCCCTCCTTGTGCACCTCGAAAGAGGTAGCGATTTCCTTGCCGTCGAAGTAGGCTCCTTGCAAGCCCTTGATGGCCCCCCAACTGTAGTCGTTCAGCACCAGCCAGATGACCGGGATGCTGTATTCCACCGCCGTGGCCACGACGTGGGGCACCATGCTGAAGGAGCCGTCGCCGCAGACACAGACGCAGGGGCGGCCCGGATCGGCCAGCTTGGCGCCCAGCGGCGCGGCCGGCGCCCAGCCCATGGCGTTCATGCCGCCGGCCACCTGGTGCGTATAGGGCTGCAGAGCCAGCCACTGTTGCACCGACCAGCCGCCGGTGTTGCCGGCGTCAATGAAGACGGCGGCGTTGGCCGGCAGCGCCCGGCGTGCCTCGTGGAAGACCCGCTCCACCTGGATGGGCGTCTTGTCCGAGGTGCGCCGCGGCTGCATGAACTCTTCCCACGCCGCCCTGGCCTGTGCGACTTCGGCGTGCCAGGCGGCCAGGTCGGGCCTGGCCTTGCCACTGATCCTCGCCAGAAGCTGCTGCAAGACCATCTTGCAGTCGCCGACGATGCCCACGGCCAGCGGGTAGTTGCGGCCGATCTCCTGCGGGTCAATGTCCACGTGGATGAGCCGCGTGGGCGGGATGTTGTAGGTGTAGCCCGGCACCCAGGAGCTGGTGTGCAGGTCGGAGAAGCGGCAGCCCAGGGCCAGGATCACGTCGGCGGAACGGGCCGCCTCGTTGGCCGGGTAGGGCCCGAAGGCACCCGCCGCGCCCAGCGCCAGCGGATCATCCTCCGGCATCAGCCCCTTGCCCAGGGCCGATGTGATCACCGGAACCTGTAGCTCCCTGGCCAGCGCCTGCAGCTCATCCCAGGCTTCGGCCAGCAGCACGCCGTGGCCGGCCAGAATGAGCGGGCGCTCAGCGCTGAGCAGCAGGTCCACCGCCTGCGCCACCGCCGCTGGGTTACCCTGCACGCGGCTGTTGACGGAGCGGGTCCACTCGTCCGGCTCGAACAGCTCCACGTCAGCCGCCTCCACGAACAGGTCGTAAGGCACGTCAATGTTCACCGGGCCGCGCCGCCCGCTGAGCATGGTCTTGAAGCCCAAGGCCAGCACCTTGGGCAGCATGTCCACGCGGTTGACGTGGAAGGTCTGCTTGACGAAGTGGCGCACCACGGAAGGCCAGTCGGCCTCCTTCTGGCGGTACAGCTCCTGTAAGGCACCGGAGTTGAACTGGGAGGTGCACACGTTGCCAGTGAGCGAGAGGAAGGGCACGGAGTCGGACATGGCCTCGGCCAGGGCGATGAGCAGATTGATGGAGCCGGGGCCGCTGGAGGTGAAGGTGGCCGCCGGCCGGTGCGCCAGGCGGTAGTAGCCGTCGGCCATGAAGCCAGCCACTTCCTCGTGCCGGGCCATCACCAGCTTGATCTTGTGGCGATAGTCGTAGCCGGCGTCGAGAAGGCCCAGCACGCCGTGCCCGGCGACGCCAAAGATGTGGGACACACCCTCTTTGATGAGGGTGTTGACGATCATCTGTCCGCCGGTGTATCGGGGCATGGGATTTCCTCCTGTAGGGGCGACCCTTGCGGTCGCCCTTCAGGCCATGAGCTGCCGCAGGAAGGCCTTGCCCTCGCGGGCCAGCGTATCCTGATCGGGGGCCGGAGGCCGCCAGATGGCCGCGGCGCGGGCGATCTCCTTGACCGTCGTAGTGAAGGACTCGATGACCAGCGCCCCACTGTAGTTGATCTTCTTCAGGGCCGCTCCCACCTCGTCCCAGGGAACGTGGCCGGTGCCGGGCGTGCCGCGGTCGTTCTCGTTGGCGTGGATGTGCACTAGATAAGGCGCGGCGGTCTCGATGGCCCGGCCCAGGCTCTTTTCCTCAATGTTCATGTGGAAGGTGTCCAGCATGATGCGGATGGCCGGGCTGTCCACCATCTCCACCAACTCCACGGCCTGCTCGGCCAGGTTGATGAAGCTGGTCTCGAAGCGGTTCAGCGGCTCCACGGCCAGCGTCACGCCGCGGTCTTCGGCGTACCTGGCCACTTCCTTCAGGTTCCTGGCACAGCGTTCCAGCTCGCGCTGCCGCTGCTCGCCGCTGGACTGCCAGGTGCGTCCCACGGCGGCGTAGATGGGGCCGCCGATGAGCTTGCCGCCCATGGTCACGGCGGCGTCCACGCAGTGCTTGAGATACTCAACGCCGCCGCGCTGTTTGGCCTCGTCCTCATGGGCCGGGTCGCGGCTGGGGCCCATGACAGCGCAGACGCCGGCGGCTATGCCCGCCCGCCGGAAGGCCTCGCCGGCCTCGTCGTAGTCCAGGTCATCCAGCCCCTCGATGGGGATCTCCACCAGGTCGAAGCCCATGGCCTTGGCCTTGTCAAGCAGCAGCAAGTCCTTCGTCTTGAAGGGCGAGGTCCAGGTGAAGGTATTGATTCCGTATGTGATGGGCACGCTATGCCTCCAGTGTTGTGCTCTGAGAACACAGATGTTGGCG
>JACNHM010000331.1:0-3439 GCA_014383605.1 Chloroflexota bacterium | reverse complement strand
CTGGCCGGTCAGGAGATCGGCCATCAACTTCGAACCGTTCTACGGTGTCACTTGCACCTTCATGGGATCGCCGATCCGCGACCGCAGGCCGCGGATGGCCTCACCCGCCTCTTCCAGCGGAACGGTACCGGTGACCAGGCTCTCCACATCCACCAGCCCCTCGGAGATGGAACGGATGGCCGCCGGCCACGACAGCGGCGCCAGCCAGGAGAAGCGGATCTGCTTGTCCATGGTGTGCGTGGACAGCGCCGGCACGTGGATGACGTCGCCTGCGTCAGGCAGGCCGAAGTGCACCAGGATGGCCGCGTTGCCGGTGATGTCAATGGCCTGCTCGAAAGCGGCGTTGGAGCTGGTGGGCACGATGGCCCGGTGGGCCAGCGCGCCGTGCGTGAGGTCGGCGATGGCTTCTTTCAAGTCCTCCACGTAGTAGGGCGACTTGGGGTTGCTGACGTTGAAGATGTAGTCGGCGCCCCACTTCTTGCCCTCCTCCAGGCGATAGTCGCGCGTGCCGATGAGGGCGACCTTGCCCGCGCCGGTGGACTTGGCCAGTTGCGTCATCATCAAGCCCATGGGGCCGGGCCCGAAGATGGCCACGAAGTGCCCCGGCTCGATCTCCAGCTTCTTCATGCCGTAGACGGCGCAAGCCAGCGGCTCGGTGAAGGCGCCGGCGGCGTAGCTCACCGTATCGGGCAGCTTGAAGAGGCCGGTGTAGCGGGAGATGGAGTATTCGGCGAAGCCGCCGTTGTGGGTCACGCCAGGGACGTAGAGATTGGCGCAGAGGTTCGTCTGGCCGGCGGCGCAGGCATAGCAGGCGTTGCAGTGCTGCACGGGGTTCACCACCACGCGGTCACCCGGCTGGAACAGGTTCATGGCCTTGGCCACGGCGCCGACCTCGACCACCTCGCCGGTGTACTCGTGGCCCAGCACCAGGGGGCCTTTGCCCGTCGCCGTGCCCACCGGGCTCAGCCCGTAGTAGTAGGAGATGTCCGAGCCGCAGATGCCGCAGTTCTTCACCCGCACCAGCACATCAATATCGGTCACCTCCGGAACGGGAAGCGCCTCCATCTCCATCTTTTCGGCCTCGTAGAACACTTGAGCTTGCATCTTTTCTGCCATTTTGTGTGTCTCCTTAGGGAATCTATCCGGGCGAGGCTCGTAGTAGCGACTTCAGTCGTTCTGCGGTCGGAAACGGCCACCGAAGTGGCTACTGCAAACCTACACGGCCTGGCCGTACTTCTCGGCCAGATCCCGCATGAAGGCCAGCGCTGGCTGCGTGGCCTCCAGCGCGTTGGGCCAGAAGCAGAGGTCCATGGGCCACCACTCATCGTCGTAGCCTGCTTCCAGCAGCGCCTGGGTGATGGCGCCGAAGTCCAGCACACCCTGGCCAAACGGTGCGTGCGTGCTGGTGTCGTCGTGGTGCAGGGTCTCGTCAGAGTCGATGAAATGGACGTGGCCGATCTTGCCCGTGAGCATGTGGATGAACTGCACCACGCCGCCGGGCAGCGTCTCCTTCTCGCCCATCTGGCGCGAGCCGACCACGGCGCACATGTGGCCGTGGCAGGAGTCGAAGAGAGTGGTGAAGTTGGGATGATCCACGGCGTAGACCATGCGCACCACCTCGCTGGGCTTGTTGAACAGGAAGCCCGGCTCGAACTCCCACACCAGCTTGATGCCCTCGTTGGCGCACACAGCGGCGGCCCGATTCCACACCTGGGCCACGCGCCAGAAGCAGGTCTCGTAGTCCATGCCGCCGGGGATCTCCGTCGGCGGGTCCACGGTGTCCACCCGCAGCTTGGGGATGTCCATGTCGTGGCAGATGTCCAACTGCTTCTTGACCATGTCCATGTAGACGGTCGGCTTGGTCGTCGTCGGCGGCAGGCCCCAGAAGGCGCCGGCCAGCCCGGAGATGCCCAGGCCGTGGTCGTCGAGCATCTTCTTGATCTCCAGCCGCTTGGCCCGGTCGCCATAGTCCTCCACATTGAGATGGGGTGGGAAGGCGCCAAACTCGATGCCGTCGAACCCCATTTCGGCCAGGCTCTTCACCACCTTGGGGAAGGGGATGGGATCGTCCTCGTAGCCGCCCCAGATGTAGGCCCAGGTGCCCACTGAGATTTTCTTCTTGCCCATTGGTGTCTCCTTTCGGTTCAATGAATTATGTAATGTGTGATATTGGTGGCGTGATGCATGAAACGTGATCCGTGAAGTCCCTTGAGAATTGTGGTCACGGATCACGCATCACGGATCAGCATCCACTACCCACTGTCCACTAAGCACTCGGCGGGTACTTCGGAATATACGGCACATCGAGATTGATGTCCGGCCCGAAGAACTTGAAGATCTCCAGGTCTTCCGTGCCCGTGTTCTCCACAACGATGGGCTCGATGGCCCGGGCGTGGGAGATCAGCAGCTCATCGAAGCCAAAGTTGCCGGCCTCGACCTCGTAGCCATCATACCACCCCTGGCCGCGCCAGACCAGGATGTTGTAGACGCCCTTGTCCACGCCGGTGAACTGCTGGCCCGGCTTGACCACCAGCCGCTTGCCACTGAACCTGGTGGTGTTGTAGTAAATCCAGTACTCCTCGCCGCCTTCCTGCTTTCGCCCCTTTCGCGTCTGCGTCTCTTCGACCAGCACCGGCGCCGTGTGCCGGTTCTCGTAGAAGTAGGGGTCGCCGCAGATCTCCCAGTTGATCTGTCCCAGGATGACCCGCTCGCCGTACTTCTGGCGATCCTCCGGGCGCACGTCCTTGAAGAGCAGGTCTTTGGAGATGACCTTGCCCGCCACCAGTGCCTGCAGCATGGCGAAGACGTCGGAGTCCTCCTGCAGCTCGATGGTCAGCGCCGTGCCCGGCGCGTGCAGCACGCCGGAGGGCAGGTGGAACCCCTCGCCCGGCACCAGCAGGTAGGCCCGCGAATGGCGCAGGATCAGGTCGTCCTTCCACTCCTCCAGGTAGGGCAGCAGGATGTCGTAGCGCTTCTGGTCGGCGATGTAGGGATGCACGCCGAAGAAGGTCTCCGGGTGCGCGCCCATGTCCACGCCCGCCGGGAAGTAGTAGGCCTCCTCCTTGGAGTTGGCCCCCACCAGCCGGGCGTCCTCCTCCATCTGGTGCAGATGGTAGGGGATGCGGGCAGCGAAGTCGTAGATCTTGGCCAGCCGCCCCAGCCCTTTGTGCGTCTTGGCATACTCCTGGCCCATGATGGCCGCGCCGGCCGCCTCCACCGCCTCCTTGAGGGTCATCTTCTGGCCATCGCCCAGGGCGACGTAGGACAGTCCCTCGTCCGGCGGGCCGACGCGGTTATCGGCCTTGGTCGTGGAGCCGATCCAGCGCTCGGAGATCCAGCCCCGCTCACCGACGTCGTACTCCTCTTCCTTCAGTCCCAACCGGCGACCCGGCGGCAGGAAGTCCCGCGCCACCCAGGCCGGCTCCAGCCTGAGGATGCC
>JACNHM010000163.1 GCA_014383605.1 Chloroflexota bacterium | reverse complement strand
TTGGTGAAACTGCGGCAGCCACTCGGCGTGCACCGTCAGGTAGTCGTCCAGGATGCGCCGGGCGCGGTCAATGTCGTTGACCATGGGGTCCAGCAGCAGCGCCTGGAGGGCCGCTTGGCGGTCGCCGGTGACGGCGGCGTCCACGCAGAGGCTGGCCACGGCGATTTCCCGGCGGCACAGCTCGGCGACCGCGTCGGGCAAAGGGCCCACCGACAGGCCGTACACCCCCGCACCGCAGGCCATCCCCGGCACCTCCACGATGGCCCCGTCGGGCAGGTTGGGGATGTAGCCGGCGTTGGGCAGGTTGACCGTGGGCACGTAGGCGTTGCCGTTGCCGGCGATGGCCTCGATCAGTTCCACTGCTCCTTCGCTGGCCACGTCCCGCAGTTCCTCAACAGACTCGCGACCGGCAACCATATCTTCGACCCGTTGCCACATACTCTGGCGAGCTTCCTTCGCTGCCTGCCAATCGTACAGCCGCAGGTTGTACGTCTGCCACGGCTCGGCCAACGGGTCATGGCACCAGGGCAGGTACTCGCAGAGGTGGCTGTCGCCTGGCACGGGGCAGAGGCCGAAGGCTTCGAACAGCGCCTGGCTCAGCGGCTCGAAGGGCAGGCCCCGTTCGGCCAGCCGCTCGTGGAACAGCGGGGTCAGGTCGCGACCCGTGGCCCGCTCGCGCACGTCCAGCATCCAGATGAAGTGGTTGAGCCCGGCGACCTTGATGTCCAGCACCGCCTTGGCCTGCGGAGCGAAGCTCCCGCAGCCGGAATGGCCCCTCGGATTGGGATGGCTGTCCATGTTCTCCGGCGCATCCAGGCCCAGCTCATCGGCCAGCAGCGCCCCAGCGATGCCATAGCCGACGTTGATCTGGTGGCACAGCCCCACGGTCTGGATGGTGCTGTAGCGAGTGGCGGCCAGGCAGATGCGCGGCACGGGGTTGGTGAAGTTGATCAGCCAGCCGTCGGGACAAAGCTCTTCCATGTCCCAGAGGATGGGCATGATGGCAGCGATGTTGCGGGCGGTGTGGGCGAAGCCGCCGGGGCCGCCGTTCTCGCCGTAGGGCTGGCGCAGGCCGTGCCTGAGCGGGATCTCCCAGTCCAGCCGCCAGAGCTCTTCGCGGGGGCCGACTTCGATGGAGAGGATGACGAACTCGGCTCCCCCCAGCACAGCGGTGCGGTCGGTGTCGCTTTCGATGCGGAAGCCGGCGCCCCATTCCCGGTTCAGGCGCTGGGCCAGTACGGCGATGGTCTGCAAACGCTCGGCTTGCATGTCTATCAGGGCCAGCGTGCTTCCGCGCAATCTTTCACTGCGTAAGATGGCGGCCAGCGTGTTCAGGCCGAAGCTGGCGCTCCCCGCGCCGATGACAGCGATTTTCGTTGGTAACATGTGCCTCTCTCCCTGTCAGAATTGGAGTCATCCGAAAAGTCTTGTTGCTCCTGCTGGACCTTAGTCCAGCGGCGGACTAAGGTCCGCCTTGAGCGGTTTTTCGGATAGGTTCTTAACGCCCGCCCATGCCCGACAGCGTGATTCCCTGCACGAACCATTTCTGAGCCAAGACGTACACGAGCAACACCGGCAGCAAGGCGATCACCGCCCCGGCCATCAGCAAATGCCACTGCACGTTGTACTGCCCCTGGAAAGCGCTGAGCCCCACGGGCAGCGTGCGCATCTCCAGCGATGTGGTGATGATCAGTGGCCACAGGAAGTCGTTCCAGGAGTTGAGGAAGGTGAAAACAGCCAGGGCAGCGATGGCTGGCCCGCTGAGCGGCATGATCACCTGCCGCCAGATGCGGAACGACGACGCGCCGTCCATGCGGGCGGCCTCGTCCAACTCCTTGGGGATGCCCAGGAAGTATTGGCGCAGCAGGAACACAGCGAAGGCCGAGAAGGCGGGTGGCAGGATCAGCGACTGGTAGGTATCGTACCAGCCCAGGTAGCGGATGATGATGAAATTGGGGATCATCGTCACCTGGAAGGGGATCATCAGCGTGGCCAGGTAGAGGATGAATAGCGGATCCCGGCCGCGGAAGCGCAGCCGGGCGAAGGCAAAGGCGGCCAGTGATGAGGTCAGGATTTGCAGGAAGGTCACGCTGACGGCCACGATAGCGCTGTTGAGGTAGAAACGGCCAAAGGGCATGGCCGAAACGGTCTCGGCGTAGTTCTGCCAGGCAATGGGGCTGGGGATCCAGGTGGGCGGGAAGGTGAAGATCTCCTTGGGCGTCTTCAGCGACGTGCTGAGCATCCAGAAGAAGGGCAGCAGCATCAGCACGCTGCCAGCGATCAGGAGCAGGTGCAGCACGAGATGGCCGACGTTGATCGGTCGCCGGCGGCGTTGGCGTCGAGCAGCAACAGGGACTGCGTCTGAGGTCATGGCTTGCTACCCCTCGGCCTCGTAATGTACCCAGCGCCGCTGCAACCGGGTTTGCAACAGGGTGAAACCGAAGATGAAGACGAACAGCACCCAGGCGGTGGCCGAGGCCTTGCCCATGCGTCCCCATTCGAAGGCGTTGCGGTAGATGTAGTAGACGATGGTCAGCGTGGAGTTGGCCGGGCGGCCGCGGGTCAGGACGTAGGGTTCGCTGAAGAGTTGCAGTGCCCCGATCATCTGGATGATCAGCAGGAAGAAGGTGGTGGGGCTGACCATGGGGATGGTAACGTAGCGGAAGCGGCGCCAGGCGCTGGCGCCGTCCACCTGGGCCGCGTCGTACAGCTCCTGGGGGATGGCCTGCAGGCCGGCCAGGTAGATGACCATGGTGAAGCCGGTGTTCTTCCACAGCGTGAGCAGCACCACGGCCGGCTTGGCCCAGAAGGTGCTGTTCAGCCAGTCGGGGGGCTGGAGGGGCAACCCCGTGATCTCGGCGATGCGCCAGATGGCCGCGCTGACCAGGCCGAAATCGCGGTTGAGCAGCCATTGGAAGACCAGCGCCGCGGCCACGATGGTGGTGACCACGGGCATGAAGTAGATCAGCCGGTAAAGCTGCGCGCCGCGGATGGCCTGGTTCAGGGCCACGGCCAACAGCAGCCCGAAGGCGAGCTGCAAGGGCACAATGGTGACCATGAAGAACAGCGTGTTGCCGAAGACTTTGTGGAAGAGGCTGTCTACGGTCAGCAATTGCACGTAGTTGGCCACGCCGACGAACTCCGGCGGCTTGAGCAGGCTCCACTTGACGAAGCTCAGTCCCAGGGCGGCCACCACCGGCATGGCGACGAAGATCAGGAATCCGGCAAGGCTGGGCAGCAGGAAGAGGTAGCCCTCCCATTGCTGATCGGGGCGCCAACGGTTCCAGCGGCGCTTTGGCGATGCCTGGCTGTTCATCGTCTGGGGAACAGTGGGGGCAGTAGGGGCAGGTCTCAGACCTGCCCCTACTGTGTCATTACTTTACTTTGGATATCCGTTAGCTGCCAGGAAAGCGTCCACTTCCTGGCAGATCTGGGCTACGGCGTCTTCCACCGTGGCCTCGCCGGCCCAGACCCGCTGCAGGCCAGGGCCGAGGATTGAGCCGTCCAGCTCCCCCCACTCGGGGAAGTAGCCGAAGTTGCCCACCTTGGCGTTCTCGCCCTCGGTCAGGAAGGCCTGGCGGTTAGCCGGCGGCTGATCCTGTCCCAGGAAGGCAGCGGAACGGGCTGTGGATTGCAACGCCGGGAAGATCTCGCCGGAGGCGGTATAGAGCTCTTGGCCGCCGTCGGTGCTCTGCAGCCAACTCAGGAAGGCCCAGGCCTCTTCCTTGTTGTCGCTGCCGGCACTCATCACCCAGGCGGCGCCGCCGGCGCTGGCCGAGCGCTGGCCGCCTTCGGGAATGGGCGCCACAGCCACGTCGTAGTTCATGCCGGCGGCATTGAAGGCCGACACGCGGCTGGAGTTCTGGATGATCATGGCCACCTGGCCGGACTGGAAGACGGCGGCGTCGCCGCCGGCCTGGTTCAGATTGGCCTCGCTCATGGCGTAGTTCTTCTCCATCATGTCGGCGAAGAACTTGATGCCCTCCACAGCCGCCGGCTCGGTCAGGGTGCACTTGGACGGGTTGCGCATGTCGTC
>JACNHM010000131.1 GCA_014383605.1 Chloroflexota bacterium | reverse complement strand
AGCGAGTGGAAACCTACCGCCGCATGATGGCCGAGCGGCAGCCGGTAGCCCGGGTTTACACCCCCCTGCCTCTCAGCGCGGAACAGCAGCGCACCCTGGCCGATACCCTGTCGGCCTTGGTCAACCGTACCCTCACCCTGGACGTAGAGACTGACCCGGCCCTCATCGCTGGCCTCAAGGTGCGTCTGGGTGACACCATCGTTGACCACAGCTTGCAGCGGCGGCTGCTGGACCTGCGTCAGGAACTGGACAGTGAATTGCAACGACGGGTGCAGGCATGAGGGAAGACTTTCATCTACTGACATTGCTGGAACAGGTGCTGGAGAAAGCCCGTGCCCTGCCCGCGCACCAGGTGCGTTTCCTGGATGTGGGCACCCTGCTCCAGGTGGGCAGCGGCGTGGCTGGCCTCTCCGGGCTGCCCCACGCGATGACCGATGAACTGGTGGATTTCCCCACCGGAGCGCAGGGTATGATCCTCAATCTGGACCGGCGACGCATTGACTGCATCTTGTTGGGGTCCGATGAGGGATTGCAAGGGGGCGACCTGGTGACCACTACCGGTCGCCGGCTGTGGGTGCCGGTGGGCACGGAACTGCTGGGCCGGGTGGTGGATCCCCTGGGCCAGCCGTTAGATGGGCGGGAGCCCGTGGTCGCCGCCGGCTGGCATCACCTGGAACGGGAAGCGCCCAACGTGGTCAGTCGCAGCCCGGTGATCCGGCCGCTGCATACGGGCCTCAAGGCCATTGATGCCCTGATACCCATCGGCCGCGGGCAGCGAGAGCTGATCATCGGCGACCGGCAGACGGGCAAGACGGCCGTCGCCGTAGACACCATCATCAACCAGCGAGAGGGCGACGTGGTCTGTGTCTACGTCAACATCGGTCAGAAGAGATCGTCGGTCCAGGCAGTGATCCGGACCCTGGAGAGCCACGGGGCGCTGGCTCACACCATCGTCGTGGTGGCCGATCCCGACGCCCCGCCGGCCTTGCGCTACCTGGCCCCCTATGCTGGTTGCACCCTGGCCGAATATTTCGCCTACCGGGGCCGGGACGCGCTCATTGTTTACGATGACCTGAGCAAGCACGCCGATACCTACCGCGAGCTCTCGCTGTTGCTGCGCCGGCCGCCGGGGCGTGAGGCCTACCCGGGTGATATCTTCTACCTGCACGCCCGGCTGCTGGAGCGAGCCGGCCAGTTTGACGAAACCCTGGGGGGCGGCTCGCTGACCGCCCTGCCCATCGTGGAGACCAAACGGGGCCAGATCGCAGCCTACATACCCACCAACCTGATTTCCATCACCGATGGCCAGATTTACCTGGACAGCAGGCGCTTCAACCGCGGCTTCCGCCCGGCCATTGACGTGGGGCTCTCCGTCTCGCGGGTGGGCGGCGCGGCCCAGCGCCCGGCCATGCGGGCCGTGGCCGGACGCCTGCGCCTGGAGCTGGCCCAGTACGAGGAGGTGGCTCGCTTCACCCGCTTCGGCGGCGAGGTTGACGAACGCACCCGCCGGCAGATCAGCCGCGGGGAGCACCTGGCAGAGGTGTTGAAGCAGGAACAGAACGCGCCCTTGTCCCTGGCCCAGCAGGTAGTGATTTTGTACGCTGCCTCCCGGGGACATCTGGACGACCTGCCTCTGGACGAGGTGGCCCGTTTCGAATCCGCTCTGCTGGAACTCCTGCCCCGCCAGCATCCGGCTCTCTACCGCCACCTGGCCGACGGTGACGAGCTGACGCCAGAGATGGAAGCCGAACTGGAGCAGGCCATCACTGCTGCGCGGGCGGCCTTCGCGCCTTCATAATACCCTTGGGGTAGGGTTCGTAGTAGCGACTTTGGTCGCTCTGACCCCGCAGGGAGCGACCGAAGTCGCCACTACGAGAAAAACGACTTATGGAAGACATTGAGCGCGTCGAACAGCGGCTGGAAAACATCAAGGGCATCGAGCCCATCCTCACTGCCCTGCGCACCATCGCCTCCGCAACCTGGCGCGCCGCCCTGCGGCGATTGGAGGCGGCACGGGAGTACACTCGCCAACTTGGTGAGGTGCTGACCATCGTTGCCCCCCACCTGCTGTCCCTCGACTCACGCCAGGGCAAACCAACAGTGGGTGAGGCCTTGCTGGTCATCGCTGCCGAGCGGGGGCTGTGCGGCGGCTTCAATCGCACCGTGCTGGAGGCCGCCGAGCACTTCATCGCCGAGCAGCGCGGCAGGGGACAGACCCTGCATCTGTTGACCCTGGGCGAGCGCGCCCGGCGTCATTTCCAGCGCCAGGGAGAGCCGATCCTGCGTGCCGAGCGGCTGCCGATGACCGCTCTGTGGCCCTTTGCCCGGGCGCAGGCCCTGGCCCAATGGGCAATGGACGCTTACGAGACGGGGCAGATTGACGGCCTGCAGGTGCTTTATAACCGCTACCGTTCGGCGGCGGCCTACGAGCCGGTGACCCGCCGCTTGATCCCACCCCCCATGGCCGCGGGCACGCCCGGCGAGGAAACCTGGCCACCGACCATCGTGGAGACCGATGCGGCGCAACTCCACGCCCAGGTGATGGCTGAGTTTGTCACCGTGGGGCTGTATCTGGCGGTGATCGAGTCGGCCGCCAGCGAGCAGGCGGCACGTTTCCGGGTCATGGACGGGGCCAGCCAGAACAGCCAGCGGCTGATCGAGGAGTTGACCCTGGAGTACCACCAGGCCCGCCAGGAAACCATCACCAGGGAGATGTTGGACCTGGTCGCCGGAGCCGGGCTACTGCCTGGTGTCCGGGAAGAGGAGAGGCACCAGTAGAGGGCGTGCGCAGCGAAAGCCCAGGGGGTGCAAGATGCAGGATGCAAGATGCAGGATGCAATGCCGTCTCCTGCCCCTTGCCTCTTGCTTCTTGCGCAGCCAATCGTTGCGCAAGTCCGTAGGTGAACACACCACCGGGTTGGAGGCGCGTGCCATGAAATTGCTACTGACCATCGTCCAGGCCGACGATGCCGATGGGGTCATTGACGCTCTGCTGAGGAACGACTATAGGGTTACTCGCATCAACAGCAGCGGCGGGTTTCTGCGGCGGGACAACGTCACGCTGCTCATCGGGGTGGAAGATACGCAGGTGGATGGAGCGGTGCAGATCGTTACCACCTCCTGCCGTCCCCACGCCGAACTGGAGCCGAACAAGACGGGGTTGACCATGCGCCGCGCCCTGGTCTTTATCCTGAGCGTGGAATCGTGCGTCGGCGTATGAGGGTGTTGTGTATGTGGATAAATGCCCTGCTGCTGCTGATCGTCGTCCTGTGCGCCTGCCTGGCGGTGCTCATCAAGGACCTGCTCAAAGCTGTGATCGCCCTGGGGATAGGCAGCGCCGCCCTGGCCGCAGTCTTCTTCCTGCTGGACAGCCCTTACGCTGGGGCCTTCGAGCTCAGCGTGGGAGCGGGGCTGGTGAGCGTCTTGCTCATCACCGCCATCAGCCTGACCGCGCCCCGAGGAGGCCGGGCCGATGAAGACTAGGCCGCCATACACGTTCCTGGCCCTGGCCGTTGCCTTGCTGCTGGGCGGCCTGCTGCTGGGCCGCGCCTTCGTCGCCCCATCCCCGCTGTCGCCTGCCGACGGCGGCTTTCGGCAGCTCTTCTGGAGCGAGCGCGCCCTCGACCTGATGGCCCAGGTGGCCCTGGTCTTCGCCGGGGTGCTGGGAGTGCTCGCCTTGCTGCGAGAAGGGGAAGTGACCGAATCTGAGGGGGACTGGTATATAACGGCCGGAAGGATGAACGAGGGGGGACTGGGATGGTCAAGTGGTTGTGCCGGTTTGCCCTGGCCCTGGTGACGATGCTGACTGTTTTGTCGTCACCCTCCGGGGCAGAGCCGCCTCTGAGGCAGAGCCTGCTCCAGGCTGAAGCTGAGAGACACGTCCAGGTGCTGACGGTGAGGGGAGTCATCAATCCCCTCACCGCCGGTTACCTGAACCGCGCCCTGAAACAGGCGGAGGCGGAGGGGGCCGCGGCCGTGATACTGCAACTGGACACCCCGGGCGGGCTGGACACTGCCATGCGGGAGATGACCCAGG
>JACNHM010000280.1 GCA_014383605.1 Chloroflexota bacterium | reverse complement strand
ACGCATTGCATGCCGCCGTGTCTATGGCTGACACCACGATCACACCATGCCCCTGATGTTCCGCAAGGAGAAGATGTGCTTTTCCAAACAGGCGGGTTTCTGGTATAATCCACAGGAAACAGGTAGACAAGTACACACAAGTACACAAGGAAACAAGGAGACAAGGGAGTTCGACATTCAGCGTCGAATCCCGGACTGGAAACCTGGAACCTTCAGACCTGCAACAGCGAGGCACCTATGAACGAGCGTCCGATTTCGCCTTTACGCCGTCCCGAAGAGATCCCCCTGGACGCAGCACTGCGTCCCCGCACCCTGGCCGAGTTGGAGGGCCAGGAACGGATCAAGGCCAACCTGCGCATCCTGATCGAAGCTGCCAGGGGGCGGGGTGAAGCGCTGGACCATATCCTGTTCTACGGCCCCCCCGGCCTGGGCAAGACGACGCTGGCCCACATCTGCGCCCACGAGATGAACGTGGGCATCAAGATCACCTCCGGGCCGGCCATCGAGCGGGCCGGCGACCTGGCGGCCATTCTCACCAACCTGCGTCGCGGCGATATCCTCTTCATTGATGAGGTGCACCGGCTGGGGCGAGCGGTAGAAGAAATCCTCTACCCGGCCATGGAAGACTACGCCCTGGACATCGTCATCGGCAAAGGCCCCAGCGCCCGCAGCATCCGCCTGAAGCTGCCCCGCTTCACCGTCGTCGGGGCCACGACGCGGCTGGCGCTGCTAACCGCGCCGCTGCGCGCCCGTTTTGGGTCTGTCTACCGGCTCGACTTCTACTCGCTGGAGGCCATCGAGGCCATCTTGCGGCGGGCGGCAAGGCTGCTGGATGTGCCGCTCACGGACGAGGGGGCGACGCTCATCGCCCAGCGGGCGCGGGGCACGCCCCGCGTGGCCTTGCGCTTTCTCAAGCGGGTGCGAGACTACGCCCAGGTGCGGGGCGATGGCCGCATCACCGGCCCCGCGGCCAGAGCGGCGCTGGAGCTGCTGGAAGTGGACGAGCTGGGGCTGGACGACATTGACCGCCGCCTGCTGCTGGCTATCATCGAGAAGTTCGACGGCGGGCCGGTGGGGCTGGACACCCTCGCCGCCGCGCTGTCCGAAGAAGCCGATACGATCATGGACGTGGTGGAGCCGTACCTGCTGCAGCTCGGCTTCCTGGATCGCACGGCGCGGGGCCGCGTGGCCACCCGCCGCGCCTACGAGCACCTGGGCATCGAATACCCCGAGCAGCCGGAGCAGCCGAGATTGTTTTAGCGATGAAGCCCGTCATAGCGCTGACAGCGAAACGGAGCGACGCAGCCTGGGTGGCGGAGCAGGTGCAACTCTACCTGGACGCCATAGCCACTGCCGGCGGAGAGCCCCTGCTGCTCGCGCCTGACAACTGCTGTGGGGCGCTCTTCACGCTTGCGAACTCGGTTCACGGTCTGCTGCTCAGCGGCGGCGGCGATGTCCATCCGCGTCGTTACGGGCAGCCGTTGCACGGCGCAGAGGTGGAGAGCATTGACGAAGCGCGGGATGAGCTGGAGTTGACGCTGACCCACGCCGCGCTGACGGCAGACCTGCCTCTCCTGGCCATCTGCCGGGGCATACAGGTGCTGAACGTGGCCCTGGGCGGCGGGCTGGTACAGCACATAGACGGCCATCACCGTCCACCTCCCAACAGGACGATAGTTCACGACGTGCAGGTCACGCCAGACAGCCGGCTGGCGCACGTGTGGGGTTCGGACACCACGCTACAGGTAAACAGCTCGCACCACCAGGCGATTAACGATGGGTGTCTGGCTCCTGGGCTGCGAGTGGCGGCTCGCAGCTTGCCTGATGGACAGGCGATCGAAGCGGTAGAGAGCCCGCAGCACCGCTGGGTGGTGGGCGTGCAATGGCATCCTGAACGGGTGGCGGAAGTGCCGGCTGTGCACCAGCGGCTGTTCAGCGCTTTCGTCGCCGCCGCGCGGGAAGAGGCCGTGCGACGCAGAGCAAGGTCAAAAGAAAGCTGACGCTGCTGCTCAATCTGATCGTCCGCTGGCTGAACCGCTAACCGTGACACCGGATGAAGACTGCCGAATTCGACTACGAACTGCCCCCGGAGATGATCGCCCAGACGCCCATCGAGCCGCGAGACAGCTCGCGGCTTTTGGTGCTGGAGCGGCACAGCGGCGAAATCGCCCATGCCCATTTCCGAGACATTGGCGAGTACCTGCGGTCTGGCGACCTGCTGGTGGCCAACGACAGCCGTGTCATCCCGGCGCGGCTGCGGGGACGCAAGGCCAGCGGCGGCGGCGTGGAAGTGTTCCTGCTCCAGCAGTTGGCAGAACGCACCTGGGAAGCACTGGTGCGGGGCAAGCGCTTGCGTTCCGGCGCAAGAATCGAAATCCAAAATCCAAAGCGCAACGTCCCAATCACGGATCACGCATCACGCATCACGTCCCTGTGGGCAACCATCGTCGCCGAACCGCCCGACGGCGGTCGCATCATCGAATTCGACCGTCCGATCGAGCCCCTTCTCGACGAACTGGGCCTCGTGCCACTGCCGCCCTACATCCACGAGCCGCTGGCCGATCCGGAGCGTTACCAGACGGTGTACGCCCGCGTGCAGGGCTCCGTGGCCGCGCCGACGGCGGGACTGCACTTCACGCCCGTGCTGATAGACCGCTTGCAGGCGCAGGGTGTGCGCTTTGCCTTCGTCACCCTGCACGTGGGGCTGGATACGTTCCGCCCGGTGAAGACGGAGCACATCGAGGAACACCCCATGCACAGCGAGTGGGCCGAGCTGCCGCCGGAAACGGCCGAGGCCATCCACCAGACGAGAACGCAGGGCGGCCGCGTGGTGGCTGTCGGAACCACAGCCGTGCGCGTCCTGGAAACCGCAGCCAGCCTTCCAGAGACCAACCTGGAACCTGAAACCTGGAACCTGAAACCCTTCAGAACCTGGACGGACCTCTTCATCACGCCCGGCTACCACTTCCGCCTCGTGGACGCCATGATCACCAACTTCCACCTGCCTCGTTCCACGCTGCTGATGCTGGTGGCGGCGTTTGCCGGCAAACCGCTGGTGGATCGGGTCTATCGGGAAGCTATCGCTGGAGGATATCGTTTCTACAGCTTTGGCGATGCCATGCTGATTCTGTAAGACGCGGTTGGCTTAAGACAGGAGGAGTTAGACGAGATCATCCAACCGATGACAACTGACATTGTCTAGCCTCACATGGAACTCAAGGAGCTGCACAGCAGCACCTGGCTGCAAACCGCGGGGGCACCTTTGCACATCACTGTAGCGCATTGAGGCCCTGTTGTCAAAACGAAGCTGGCGACGGCACGCCCTGTAGCGCATCGGCTGTCGCGACATGATTCGTATCATACACCCCCAAGGCAAGGGGTGTTAGAATGGGGATGTTGGGAGCAGCTCGCCTTGCCTGGGCTGAGCTTGCTCCTTTGTCCTGTTTGCCTATCAAACTGGGCTTTGGACAAATGGATAGGAACCCGTTTTTTCGCCTAAGTTCAGAGTTTGCTGCCCTCAGGAAGTGCTTCAAAGGGGCTCTCCGTCTCGCTCCCAACAGGGAAGCAAAAACGGATTTCTGAGCTTTCCTCTCCCACCAGGTTGAGCTGTCCAAAGTCCAAAATCAAACGTCAAGGAGGGTAATAAAGCAATGAAAGAGGCCGACGTAGTCATCATTGGCGGAAGTGCCGCCGGTTTGACCGCTGCGATAACAGCGCGGCGCCACTACCCAGACAAGAGGATCCTCATGGTGCGCGAGGAGAAGCAGGTTCTAATACCATGCGGTATCCCTTACATCTTTGGCACTGTGGGAAGTCCCCAGAAGAACCTCATAGGCGATGCAGTGCTTGAGAAAAATGACATCGAGCTACTCCTCGCTGAAGCTACGGACATTGACCGAGAAGGCAAAATCCTGCACACCACTGGTGGCCAGGTAGGCTATGCGCGGCTCATCCTCGCTACAGGCTCAAGACCCTCTATGCCGCCGATACCAGGTTTTGATCTCAAGGGAGTTTTTGCGATTCTCAAGGACGTTGAATTCCTAAGTGGACTTCAACAGTGGCTTGAAACTGCCGAGGATGTGGTGATAATCGGTGGAGGGTTCATCGGGATCGAGTTCGCTGACGAGATCAACAAGGCGGGGAACAAGAACATCACTATCGTCGAGATCGCACAGCATTGTCTTGTGCTAGCATACGACGAAGAGTTTTGCATCGAGATGGAGAAGGTGCTTGAATCCCGCGGGATGAATATCCTCACCGCTACCAAAGTGGAGAGAATAGGCGGCAACGGAAGCGTGGAAAAGGTCATCCTGTCCGACGGTAATGAGATCAAAGCCGATACCGTAATCCTGGGCATAGGTGCTGTGGCCAATGTAGATCTGGCCAAGAAGGCAGGGCTGCGCATAGGTTTGACAGGCAGCATCGCTGTGGACCGGACGATGAGAACTTCTGACAACAACATCTTCGCCTGCGGAGACTGTACCGAAAAGATCTCTTTCTTTGGGGGAAGACCTTCGCCGCTCAAACTGGCGTCCATCGCCACTTTGGAGGCACGCATCGCTGGAGCCAACCTATTTGGCATAAAGCGTGAGAACGTGGGCACGGTGGGCGTGTGGTCAACTGCCGTGGGTGACGTTGCCCTGGCCACTGCCGGATTAACCGAATCCATGGCTAAAGAGCGCGGTTACGACGTGGTGGCTGTAACCATCCAAGGTCCTAATCGCCATCCTGGTATCATGCCCGGTGCAGCGAACACTAAAGTCAAAATGGTGTTCGAGCGCAACTCCGGCGTTGTCCTGGGAGGACAGGTTATGGGCGATGTCACAGCAGGCGAGATTATCAACGCCATCTCCGCCTGCGTGCAGAGCCGCATGACCGCCGAACATATAGCCATGTTCCAAATAGGGACCCACCCCGCGCTGACTGCCTCACCTATAGCCTATCACATGGTGAATGCCGCGGAGATGGCTATTGGACAAATGTGCAATCGCCGCTGAATCCCGCTTCTGCCGATGGAGGATAGTTATGTCAAAGATACTTGTCATAGACGATGACCAGGATTTCCTCGCTGCTATTCAGATCATGCTTGAAGCCCACGGCTTTGAGGTAGACACCTCAACAACTCCGGAGGAAGGAATCAGCAAAGCGGTGAGCACCAAACCTGATCTTGTAGTCTTAGACGTTATGATGCCTACAGACTTCGAGGGATTTGAGGTGGCTCGCACGATTAGGGAAGAACACAATCTGAGGGAGTTGCCTATCGTTATTCTCACCAGCGTGCACAGTACTAAGAAAGTGCCCTACCGCTTCGCTCCTGATAAGGACTACCTACCGGTAGACGTGTTCTTGGATAAACCTGTGGAAGCAGAAGCGCTCGCTGACGTCATCAAAGAGATACTGGGAGAACGTCGGGAAGAACCGCGATATCCCTTATAGGGATAACGCGAAAGGTGACGCGCGGGCCAGCAAACCAGGTGGCTTCATGAGAGGCATGAGAGGCATGAGAGGAAGGAGCTGAGTAATGACCCTAGTGAACCTGACGATCAACGGGCAGGAAGTGAGTTCCCCGGCCGGCAGCACGGTGCTGCAAGCGGCGGAGGCCGCCGGAATTGATATCCCCACCCTCTGCAATCATCCAGCGCTGGCGCCCGCCGGGGCCTGCCGCATGTGCCTGGTGGAGGTGGAACGGCAGCGGGCGCTGCAGACAGCCTGCACGTTCCCTGTGGCCGAGGGCATGGTGGTGCACACGGAATCGCCCCGCTGCGTGGAAGCGCGCAAGTTCATGCTGGAGTTGCTGTTCTCGGAACGCAACCACTACTGCATGTACTGCCAGATGAGCGGCGACTGCGAGCTTCAGGACCTGGCCTACCGCTACGGCCTGACCGCCTGGCCCTATCCCCGCCCCACCGACCCCATGCCGGTGGATGCCTCACGCGAGTACTTCACCTTCGACCACAACCGCTGTGTCCTCTGCCGCCGCTGTGCGCGAGCCTGCAACGAACTGGTGGCCAACCACACTCTGGGCGTGCACGAACGGGGCATCCACTCCCTCATCACCGCCGACCTGAACGTCCCTATGGGCGAATCCTCCTGCATTCAGTGTGGCACGTGCTTGCAGGTGTGCCCCACCGGTGCGCTCATGGACCTGAAGAGCGCCTATCGGGGACGCGAGGAGGAGGTGCAGCGCACCAAGTCCACCTGTGTCGGCTGCAGCATCGGCTGCGGCATCGAACTGGTGAGCCGGGCCAACCACCTGCTGCGCATCGAGGGGGATTGGGATGCCGAGGTCAACGCGGGGCTGCTGTGCGTCGTGGGGCGTTTCGAGCCGCTCTTCGACGACCGCCAGCGGGTGATCCAACCGTTGGTGCGCCGCAATGGCGCGCTGGAGCCGGCGACGTGGGACGAGGCGCTGGACCTGGTGGCCGAACGGCTCGCAGACGGCGGACTGGCCGCGCTGATCAGCGCTCGGGCCACCACCGAGACCATGACCCAGTTCGGCAAACTGTTCCGCTCCCTGGGAGCTGAGACAGTGGCGGCGGTGGGCGGCCTGGCTCCGACGCTGGGCACAGAAGGCAAGCTGGCCGACCTGGACGAAGCCGACATCATCCTCGTAGTGGGTGCAGACTTGAAGAAGGACCATCAGGTGGCGGGAGCCTTTGTCCGGCGGGCGGTGGATCGAGGCGCCCGCCTGGCGCTGGCGGCCGAACCGCACAACGGGCTGGCGCCCTACGCCGCCTGGCACGCGGCCGCCGACCAGATGGACAAGTTGGTGGAGATAGCGGCGCGGGCCAGCCGACCGGTCGTAGTGTGCGCTGCTGACCTACCGGCAGAAGCGGAGACAGCGCTCGCCCCGCTAGCCGGCAAGGCCTCTTTCATCGGGCTGAGCAAGGGCAGCAACAGCCGCGGCGCGGCGGCCGCCGGCCTGCCGCTCAGCGATGGAGAGGAGGCCAACAGCGCCCGAGCGCTCTACGTTCTGGCCGAAGACGATGCGTTGAATATCTCCCGCAATGGTGCCGAGTTCGTGGCGGCCCAGGCCAGCTACGCCGGGCCGCTGACAGACGTGGCCGACGTAGTTCTGCCCGCGCCCATCTGGGCCGAGCAAGCGGGCCGCGTGACCAATACCGAGGGTCGGGTACAGCCGGTGCAGGCTGCGCTGACGCCACCGGAAGGGGTCTGGCCGACGGTCAAAGTGCTGAAAGCCCTGGCCGGGCGGTTGAACCTGGCACTATAGGTCGGAATTGAGGAGGCAAGCAAATGGCTAAAATCAAAGTCGCCAGCGACTGGATGGAAGCATGTGCCGGTTGCCACATGTCCTTCCTGGACATTGACGGCCGGATTCTGGAACTGTTGAAACACGTCGAGTTGAGTGCAACCCCTATCACCGATCTCAAGCATCCGCCGGAGGAAGGAGTGGACGTGGGCATCCTCACCGGTGCAGTGGGCAACACCCATCAGGTGGAAGTGGCCAAGCGCATGCGCGAGCGCTGCAAGATCCTGATCGCCATGGGCGATTGCGCCACCTTCGGCGGCGTCTGCACCATGCTCAACTTCTTCGACAAAGAGGAAGCGCTGCGGCGCAGCTACGTCGATACCGAAAGCACCGTGGATGGCAAGATCCCCCGCTCCGAGGAGATCGCTCGCCCGTTGGAGAAAGTGCTGGCCGTGGACGAGGTGGTGCCCGTGGATGTGCATCTGCCCGGCTGCCCTCCCTCGGCCGATGCCATCTGGTTCGTCCTGACCGAGTTGCTCGCCGGGCGCATGCCGGTGCTGGAGGGGGACAACCTCAAGTACGATTGATGGGGAGAATGGTAGATTGGTAGATCGGTAAATTGGTATATTGGTATCTCGGGCTTTGTTAACCCCATCTGCCAACTTACCAGTTTCCCAATCTACCAATCTACCAGTGTACCAGGTTACGAGAGATAGGAGCACAATCATGCGAAAAATCACCATTGAACCCGTGACCCGCATTGAGGGACACGCCAGGGTAACCATTCATCTCAACGATCAGGGACAGGTGGAGCAATCGTTTTTCCACGTGGACCAGTTCCGGGGCTTCGAGAAATTCAGCGAAGGCCGCATGTTCTACGAGATGATCCAGATCACGCCCCGCATCTGCGGCATCTGCCCGGTGAGCCATCACCTGGCGGCCACCAAGGCCTGCGATGCGATCATCGGCGTGCGGCCACCGCGCACGGCGTACCTGCTGCGCGATCTGATGCACATGGGGCAGATGATCCAGTCGCACGGCATGCACTTCTTCGAGCTGGCGGGACCGGACTTTATCCTCGGCTTCGACGCCGACCCGGCCATCCGCAATGTTGTCGGGGTGGTGCAGGCGGCGCCAGAACTGGCGGTGAAGGCCGTCAAGCTGCGCGCTTTCGGCCAGGAGATCATCCGCATCCTGGGCAAGAAACGGGTGCATCCCCGCTTCGGCGTGCCCGGTGGGGTGAGCAATCCCCTATCGGTGGAGCAGCGTGACGCCATCCTGCGGGAGATTGACGATCACATCGCCACCACGCAGGTCGGCATCGCCGTCTTCAAGGGCTGGGCGGAGAAGAACAGCAGCATCGTGGAAGAGTTCGCCGTTTTCCGCTCCAACTACGCCGGTCTGGTGCAGCCCGACGGGGCGCTGGAGCTCTACCACGGCCAGATGCGCATCGTGGACAAGGACGGCAAGCTGCTGGAGCAGTTCGAGCCCTGCGACTACCTGGACTACATCGGCGAGCGGGTGGAGGACTGGTCCTACCTCAAGTTCCCCTACTACAAGAAGCTGGGCTGGCCCGAGGGCACCTACCGCGTGGGCCCGCTGGGGCGGCTCAACGCCGCCGATCACATCAGCACACCGCTGGCGCAGGAGGAGATGAAAGTCTGGAAGAGCCTCAACGGCGGTAAGCCGGTGGAAGCGACGCTGATGTTCCACTACGCCCGGCTCATCGAAACGGTGTACGCGCTGGAGCGGACGCGGGAGATCCTGGAAGACCCGGACGTGCTGAGCACCGACATCATCACCAATTCCAACGTCATCACCGGCGAGGGCGTGGGCTGTCTGGAAGCGCCGCGGGGCACGCTGTTCCACCACTACTGGATCAACCCGCAGGGGCAAATCACCAGGGTCAACCTCATCGTGGCCACAGGCCACAACAACTGGGCCATGAGCAAGGCGGTGGACATGGTGGCCAAGCGCTACGTGGACGGCAGCAAGCTGACGGAAGGGATGCTCAACCGCGTGGAGATAGCCATTCGAGCGCACGATCCCTGCCTGTCCTGCTCCACCCACGCCATCGGGCAGATGCCCATCGTCCTGGAGATGTACGATAGCCAAGGGGAGCTGGTAGACCGGCTGGTACGCGACTAGCGAACCCCAAAATCCAAAGCTCAAAATGCGGACACTGATCGTTGGCTACGGCAATCCCTACCGTCGTGATGACGGCGTGGGATACCACGTGCTCAAAGCGATAGCTGTGCAACTAGGCCGTCCTCCATTGGCACTGGACGAGGACGGCCTGGACGCGTTAGGGGAAGAAGTAGACCTGGTCTGCCTGCCGCAGTTGCTGCCGGAACTGGCGGAGACGCTGGCGGCCTACGGCCGGGTCATCTTCGTGGACGCGCACACGGGCGCTTATGCCGAGGACCTGCGCTGCGTGGCCGTGGAACCGCGCTACACACCCTCGGCCTTCACGCACCACATGACCCCCGAAACGTTGCTGGGGTTGGCCCTGGCCTTCTCGGAGGCCGTGCCACCGGCCTATCTCTTTTCTGTCCGCGGCTATGACTTCGATTTCGGTGTGGAGTTATCGGAGGAGACAGAGCGGTTAGCAGAGAAAGTTGTGGAGCGCGTTATGAATATGGTAGCACAGCTAGGAGGGTGATTATGGCACAAGCGGTCAGTCAGAGCAAGGAATCGCGTCTCTCAGAGCGTCAGCGACGAATTCTACAGTTCATCAAGGAGTACGCAAAAAACAAAGGCCATCCTCCAACCATCCGCGAGATAGGTCAGGCAGCCGGCATTTCCTCAACCAGCGTCGTGAAATACAATCTGGACAAACTAACAGAACTGGGGTACTTGCACCGCACCGGCGAAGTCACAAGAGGTCTCACGTTTTCGGGATCAGCCCCTTCGAGATCAGCCCCTTCGATATTTATCAGTTATGCGAGGGAAGACGAAGACAAAGCACGTGCACTGTATGGCGAATTGAAGAGCAGGGGCTATCAGCCTTGGATTGACAAAGAAGATATACTGCCAGGTAAAGAGTGGGATCTGACAATAAGACAGAGACTGCGAGAATCAGATTTCCTCGTAGTGTGCCTATCCAGAAAGGCCATTACCAAACGAGGGTATTTTCAAAAGGAAATCCGCATGGCACTAGACATTGCTCAGGAAATGCCTGAGGGATCGATATTCCTTATCCCAGCTCGCTTGGAAGCAACCAAGGTGCCTGAGAGCATCGCTATGTATCAATATGTTGATTTGTTCAATCCCGACGGTTTTGACAAACTCATCCGTGCGATAACGGAAGAATGGACTAGAAGAAAGAAGTAGCAGCATTCATTGCTCGCTTCAAGCAGAGCAGCCCCGCACCGAGCATATCGAATGCAAAAGCCCGTTTCCTCCGCGAAAACGGGCTTCTGATTCTATCTCAGTCGTGCTGTTTAGACCGCTCAGGGCACGTCGAACGCCTCCTGTATCGCCGCCTCAGCAGCGGGGAGGTCGTCGGCGCTGATGACGCACATGACCGTGGAGATGGAGGTGCTGATGGCCAGGATGTTGATGCTCTTGCTGGCCAGCGCCTGAAATAGCACTCCTGCAATGCCAGGCCGCCAGCGGAAGTCAGGCCCGAAGATGCCAATGCTGGCCGCGTTAGCGTCGCACGAGACGTGCTCGGCCTGCAACATCGGCACGATCTCCTGAATGGCCCCCTGGCAAGCATCCAGGTCGCCGCGCTCCACGCAGAGCACGATGTGGTCCCGGTTCTGCTCATCAATGCACTGCACGATGAACTGCACGTTCAGTTTGCGCTGGCCCAGGGCCTTGAGCAACGCCGCGGCCACACCGGGGCGGTCCGGGATGGACAGCACGCTGATACGAGCTAACCGCCCGTTGCGCAGGATGCCGCCGATTCTGCTCTTTCCCGCTATCGTGGGTTCGTATGCTTCGGACACAGAACAACCGCCCCTACACTCTGCGTTGGCACTGATCAACTCAGTGGATTCTGGCCTCGTACTCCTCGCGGAAGAGCCGCAGCGAGGAGACCACGGGATCCACCATGGCCGTGCCCATCGGGCAGAAGGTGTTATCGGGAATGATGGAGGTCAGGGTTTCGATCTTCTCCAGATCCCCTCGCCGCCCTTTGCCCACTGCCAACCGCTCCAGGATCTCCAGGATCTGCGCGCTGCCCACGCGGCAGGGGGTGCAATGGCCGCACGATTCGTGCACGAAGAAAGCCATCGTGCGCCGCGCCACCTCGATCATGTCCGTGGTCTCGTCCATGACCACGATGGCGCCGGTGCCCAAGGATGACCCAGCCCCCCGCAGCGTCTCGAAGGCCATGGGCACGTCGAGATGATCGGGAGTAATCAACGCTGTGGACGCGCCGCCAGGAATGATGGCCTTGATCCCGCGGCCACCGCGCACGCCGCCGGCATGCTCGTAGATGATCTCCCGCAGCGGCGTGCCCATGGGAAGCTCATAGTTGCCGGGCTGGTTCACGTGGCCGCTGACGCAGAAGATCTTGGGGCCCGTGCTTTCCTCAGTACCGATGCTCTCGTACCACTCAGCACCGTTGAGGATGATGTGCGGGATGTTGGCCAGCGTCTCCACGTTCTGCACCACCGTCGGCTGGCCCCAGAGCCCCACCTGCGCCGGGTAGGGCGGCTTGAGCCGCGGACGGCCTCGTTTCCCTTCCAGCGATTCGATGAGGCCGGTCTCCTCACCGCAGATGTAGGCGCCCGCACCCCGGTGGACGGACATGTCCAGATCGAAGCCTGTGCCCAGGATGTCCTGGCCCAGGAAGCCCTTGTCGTAGGCCCCGGCGATGGCCTGGATCAAGCGCTGGAACCCGAGGGCGAATTCACCGCGGATGTAGATGTAGGCCTCGCGCGCGCCCACCGCGTAGGCGGTGATGATGGTACCCTCGATGAGTTGGTGGGGATCATGTTCCACCAGGTAGCGGTCCTTGAAAGTCCCCGGCTCGCCTTCGTCGCAGTTGACGCAGACGTACTTGACCATGTCTCCCTTGGGCATAAAGCTCCACTTGAGACCCGTGGGGAAGCCGGCGCCGCCGCGGCCGCGCAGACTCGAATCCCTGACGACTTGAGTAACCTCGTCCGGCGCCAGCCCGGTCAACGCCTTTTCCGCCGCCTGGTAGCCGCCGTGATCGAGGTAGGTCTGAATCTTCTCCGAATCTGAACGCTGCACATTGCGCAGCAAAATGGGTTCCCAGCTCATCATCATCCCTCCCCCAGCCCTTCCAGAATGCGCTCAACGGCCTCCGGCGTCAGGTTCTCGTACAGCTCGTCGTTCACGCGCATGGCCGGCGCCGTGCCGCAAGAACCGAGGCACTGCACGGTCACCAGGGCGAAGCGCCCGTCAGGCGTGCTCTCGCCAGGCTTGATGCCCAGCCTGGCCGAGATGTGATCCGCCAGCTTCTCCGCCCCGTCCATCAGGTAACAGCTCAGCCCCTCACACACCTGGATGACGTAGCGACCTATGGGTTTGGTGTGAAAAAGGGTGTAGAAGCTGGCAGTATCGTAGACGTGGCTCAGGGTCAGCCCAAGTTGGTCGGCGACCTCCACCAGGGCATCGTCGCTGAGGTAGCCGTGCTTCTCCTGGGCGGTGTAGAGCGTGGACAACAGCCGCGCCTGCAAGGCAGGGTCGCGCAGTCTCCTCTCCGCAGTGAGTTCTTCGATTGCTTCAGGGCTCATAGTTTCTCCTCAAACGCTGTGTTATCTGTAGGGGTGCAGTGTGCTTCCTGACAGCGCACATCCACTCCATTCTACATCGTGGCAATGAATGTGTCTATGACTCACGTCAGTTCGAAAGACCCTCCCGGCTTCTGTTACAGATCCAGGCCAGCCACCGTGGACTGCACTCGCTGCTCGAAGGGGAGCCAGGCAAAAGAGTCCTCCGTGCGGCCCGACGGGATGTACTCCAGGCTGACGTAGCCACCGTAGCCGGTGGCCTCCAGGGCCTGCAAGAGGAAGCGGTAGTTGATCTCGCCGCTGCCCGGCTCGTGGCGGCCGGGGTTGTCGGCGATCTGCACGTGACCGATGCGGCCGATGTGCTCACGGATGGTGCGCACCAGGTCCCCTTCCACACGCTGCATGTGGTAAACGTCGTACTGGAAGCGCACCCAGGAACTGTCCACTTCGTCCAACACGTCCAGCACGTCGCGGCTGCGGCACAGCAGGACACCGGGATTGTCGAAGGGATTGAGCGCCTCCACCATCAGTGGACGCCCCGCCCGCTCCAGGTGAGGCACAGCCCAGCGCAGGTTCGCAACGAGGCACTCGATCTGCGCCTCCCGCGTCACCCCCTCCAGTGTCGTGCCCACCAGCGAGTTGATCTGGCGGGCACCCAGCCTCTCCGCCAGATCCAGCGCCCGCAGCAGTTCCCCCCGCCACGACTCCACCTTGCCCGGATGGCTGGCGAAACCCCGCTCACCGGCGGCCAGGTCGCCGTCGAGGAAGTTGAACTGCACAACCTTCAGGCCAGCGTCCCGCACTGCTGATACCACCCGCTCCACGTCGTGGGCGAAGGGGGACATGAACTCCACAGCAGCAAAGCCGCAGGCGACAGCCCGCTCGAACCGTTCGTAGAAGGGATACTCTTGGAAGAGGATGGTCACGTTGACCGCGTAGCGTAGCATGTCCACATTCCATAGGTGCCCGGGTATTGGTCAAGAGGCGAAGTCGCCCACTTGCGCCTCCAGGGCTCGCAGCAGGTCCTGCGGCTTCACTTCCAGACCCGCGTCGGGGCGGCCGGAGCTGATGACCACCATATGGGCATGGTCTTGGCCGACGATTTCGCCTTTTTGGCCATACGCACTCTCCTCCTCAGCCACCACCCCGCCCACGCCACCTCCCCCAGGACAGCAAGAGCACACCGGCTATCACCAGGGCCGCCCCGGCGGTCTGGGGGGCCGTCAGCCGCTCGCCCAGAAAGACGTAGGCATAGAGTGAGGCGACAGGGATTTCGGTCATGGCCAGAATGCCGGCCACACTCGCTGGCAGCAGCCCCAATCCAAAGGTGTAGAAGGAGAAGGGGACGATGGTGGCGAAGCCGATCAAGACCGCGAACCAGAGCCAGGTCTGACCCGGCACAGGCCAGGGCTGCGGCGTGAAGAACTGGAAGGGCAACAGGGTCAACGCGCCAAAGCCGAAGCCGTAGGTCAAGATGGTCAGAGGATGGTAGCGGCCGGCGATCGGCTTGCCGAACAGGCTGTAGGCGGCGTAGGTCACCGGTGTACTCAGCCCCACAAGCAAAGCTGGCACGCTAAGCTCCATCCTCCCCAATGCATCCAGGCCGGAAATCAGCACCGTGCCCGCAAAAGTCAAAACGATGGCCAGCCCCTTGCGGCGCGTCAGGGGCTCACGCCAGAGCAACCAGGCGGCCACGGCGACGATGGCCGGCATCGCTGCCTGCTGCACCGTGGCCACGGCCACGCCGTTGAGCATCACGTTCAGATTCCACAGGACGTGAAACGTGCCCAGTCCAATGCTGCCCAGCCCGGCCAGCCACTTCAGATCGCGCCGTGGCACGCTCAACCAGCTCGGCCGCAGCAGCCTCAGCCCTGCCAGCAAGATGGCGAAGGTGAACAGATCACGCCAGAAGGCCAGGGCCAGCGCCGAGACCTCGCGGCCGGCCATGATGAAGCTGACGAAGATGCCCGAGGCGGCCCAGCACGCCGTGGCCAGCACCACGGCCAGATAGCCGGCCGTCTGCGAGCGCTCGGGCGTTCGGGGATGCTCTGCTGCACCGTGCTCGTCCCCGCTGCTCACTGTCTGCCGGCCATGGTCATGGCCTTGATGTAGTGACTGTAGAAGTCGGGGGCCAGGTCGAGGTCCACCTGGCGAGCCAGCGCCGCCAACCGCTCGCCGCGGGCGAATTCCTCGTCATCAAGGAACAGCGCCGCCCCAAAGCCAGCGCCATTGGCTTCCGTCTCCACGCTGTCCAGATCCACGGGCGGGATCATCCCCAGCCCGGCCACCGCCTCGACGTTCACCTGGCTGCCGAAGGAGCCGGTGAGCACCAGCCGCTGCAGGTCGCTGGCCTGCAAGCCCAACTCGCCCATCAGGATCTCCACGGCGGCGCGGACGGCCGCCTTGGCCTTCTGCAGTTCCCGCACATCCTGCTGCGTCAGGTACAGTGGGTTTTCGTCGGCCTCGTCGGTCAGCAGAATGCGGCGCACGCCCCGTGCGTCCGCACTCATACGCGGGCCGAAGAGGGGATGATCGGCGGCGAAGCGGCCGCTGGCCTCGACGACGCCAGCCCGCCGCAGCTCGCACACCAGGCTGAGCAGTCCCGAACCGGTCAGCCCCACCGGCGGCTGGTCGCCGACGGTGGTGAAGGCAAAGCTGCCATCCGGTTGCGCTTTGGCCGCCACGATGGCGCCGTCCACGGCGCGGGTGCCACAGGAGATGTTCACGCCCTCGAAGGCCGGGCCGGCGGCGGTGGAAGCGACCACGATGCGCTCGCCGTCGGTAACCATCACCTCGCCGTTGGTGCCCAGGTCAATGGCGGCCATGGGAACCGAAGAGTGATCAAAGCCGAAGTGGGCCAGGCAGGCCAGGGCGTCGGAACCGACGAAGCCACCGATGAGCGGGGGCAGGGCAATCTCCGTCTGGGGCGGAAAGACGTCGCCGAGCAGGTGCTCGGCATGGCGGACGGCCGCCGCGCTGTGCGGCTGGAAGGGCAGCGTGGAGAGCGATTCCACCGGGTAGCGCAGCAGCAGGTGGTGCATGGCGCAGTTGCCGACGATGGTGGCCTTGCGGATGCGCGCCTTGATCCGTCGCGGCAGCCGGAGAGCATCCATGGCCTGTCCGATAGAAGCCAGCGCCAGCGCTGAGAGGCGCTCCGCATGGGCGTCATCCCGTCCGGCCGCCGCCAGGCGGGAGATGACGTCGGCGCCGAAGACGATCTGCTGGTTGAGCGCGGCCGCGCCGGCGCAGACGCGGCCGCTGTCCAGCGTGACCAGGAAGGCCGCCACCGTGGTGCTGCCCAGGTCAATGGCCAACCCCAGCTCCACGCCCTCCCGCTTGTAATCGTCGCAGGCGCGGAAGATCTTGTTGGAGTAAACAACGATAGGGGCCAGCGTGACGGAGACGTCGCCCAGGACGCGGGCGCGGCAGGCCAGACGGTAGCCCGCTCCCCGTTCCACCGCAGAGAGCTTATGCAACTCCACGTCGTCGGGTTGGCCCAGCACTCCCTCGGCCAGCACTTTGCACTGGCCGCACTTGCCCCGCCCGGCGCACGACTGCTCCAGCGGCAGCCCGGTGGCGATGATGGCGTCGCTCAACCAACTGTCCTCTCGCACAGCGGCGGAGCGCACGTCGTCGCCGTAGCTTACGGTGACTTTGGGCATTTTGTGGTCTTTGGTCAGATGGTCAAATGGTCCTTGGTCGGATGGTCGAGTGGTTTGACCAAGGACCATCAGACCATCCGACCACCCGACGAAATGAAGCCCTTCTTCTGCAGCAACGGGAAGGGATCCACCAGGTTCTTGTCCAGGCCCGCAGCCTTGGGACTTGACCCGAAGGCCAAGGCCATCAACTGCGTGAAGTAGAGAACGGGCATCTTCTGCTCCAGGGTTTTCATCTGCAACTGCCGCCCATCCAGGTTGGCATGGCAGAGAGGGCAGGCCACGGCGATGCAATCCGCTCCCACCGCTCGCGCCCGATCAATGAGCCAGCGACACATCTCGATAGCCCGTTCGGTCACGACGAGGCCCAACTCCGCGCCGCAGCAGCGAGTCTTACCATCCCAATCCACCGTCTCCGCACCCAAAGCGCGCACCACGTAATCCATGTTCATCGGGTACTCATGGTGGGGTGCCCCGGTGATCTTAGGCGGTCGAGTGAGGGCACAGCCGTAGTAGCAGGCCACCTTCAGCCCTTTCAACGGCTTCTGCACCTTCTCCGCAATGGTCTCCACACCCACCCGCTCAGCCATGGTCTCCACCAGCGATCTGACCTTGACGGTATCCCGGTATTCGTAACCGATGGCTTCGTCCATGCGCTGCTTCAGCGCCGGGTCCTCCCGTATCTCATGCTGCACGGAGCGAAAACGGATGTAGCAGCCGGCACAAGGCACCGCCACTTCATCAAAGCCGCTGCGCTCGATGAGGGCCAGATTTTCCAGGGGCATGCGCAAGGCATCGTCGGGGTTCAGCTTGTGGGCCGGGGCAGAGCCGCAACAGGTCCAGCCTTTGGGCTCCACCAATTCCAGGCCGACTGCCTCGGCCGCCGCTTCGGTGGACATGTTGTACTCTATGGCCGTGGAATGGAGCGAGCAGCCGGGGTAGTAAGCGACCTCGTTCGGGGCCACCTCCCGCCGCTTGACCCGCTTGGGCACGCGGGCAATGGAAGGCAGGAAACTGATCTTGCCCTTCATGATCATGGGCAGGCCCAGATCGAACACGTCCTTCAGGGGATCCCGGGCGCGCAGGTTCGTCTCCACCATGAGGGCCATCTCGTAGGAGCGACCGAACAGCTTGGCGTTGCGGTGGAACACTTTGAGGAAGTTTTCCATGGCCGGAATGGCCGGCTTGATGCCCCGCCGTCGGGCGATCATCATCAGACAGGTCATGATCTTGGCCACGTCTATCCCCTGCGGGCAGCGGGTGGTGCAGACCTGGCACGACGCACACAGCCAGATGGTTTTGGAGGAAAGAATCTCCTCTTGCCCCAACTGGATGGCGCGCATGATCTGGTTAGGCGTGTAGTCGAAGTGCTCGGCCAAAGGGCAACCGCTGGTGCACTTGACGCACTGGTAGCAGAGGTAGACGTTTTCGCCCGTTTCCTTCTCGATAAGTTTAGCCAATCGGGTACTTGTAGTTGTGATCACGTCAGCCATAGGCTTCTCCTCTTGGGTGGGTAGACAAGGAAACAAGTAGACAAGTAGACAAGGGGGTATCGAAGCACTCAAACGTCTGTTCCTTGTGTACTTGTTTCCTTGTGTACTTGTCTACTTATTCGACAACCGGCCGCGGCAGCAAGCCGGCGCGCTCGGCGATGAGCCCCACGCCCTCTTCCCACTCGATGGACATGATGTGGACGCCGGCCACGCCTTCGATCTGGCGCAATTGCTCGATCTGCTCTACCGTGATCTTGATACCTTCTTCGCGCCAGGCAGCCGTTCTGGCCGCCTTTTCCTCCTTGGGGATGTCCCGAACCGCCGCTTCCATGCGCTCCACAAACACATCGGGCACTTCCATGCCCGGCACCTTGTCCCGCATGTAGCGAGCCATGCCAGGGGTCTTCAGCGGTCCGATGCCCGCCAGGATGTAGACCCGCTCGTGCAAGCCCATCTCCCGCACCCGGCGCATGTACTCAGCGAACTTGTCCATGTTGTAGATGAGCTGAGTTTGAATGAAGTCGGCCCCCACCGCGATCTTCTTGGCCAAGCGGTAAGGGCGGAAGTCGAAGGGGTCGGCGAAGGGATTGGCCGCCGCGCCGATGAAGAAGCGCGGCTCCACCGTTTTGATGGCATCGCCGCATAGGAACTTCTTCTCGTCCCGCATCCGCACCATCATGTCTATCAATTGCAAGGAATCGAGATCGTGCACGTTCTTGGCCGTCGGATGGTTGCCGAAGGACTGATGGTCGCCGGTCAGGCAGAGCAGGTTGCGCATGCCCAAAGCATAGGCGGCCAGCAGGTCCGACTGCATGGCCAGCCGGTTGCGGTCGCGGCAGGTCATCTGGACGATGGGCTCCAGGCCTTCCTGGACGCAGATAACGCCGGCGCCGATGCTGGACATGCGCACGATGGCCGTCTGGTTATCGGTGATGTTGACGGCGTCGCATTTGCCCTTCAGAAGGCGCGCCTTTTCGCGGATCACCTCGCCATCGGCGGATTGCGGCGGCCCCAGTTCGCCGGTGGCGACGAAGTGGCCGGCGCGCAGCAGCTTCTCCAGACGCGAACCCGATTTGTAGCCGTTGGTCTCACTCATCTAATATCCCTCTTCCGGCAACATCTGCAGATCCTGGCGCACGATCTTGCGCGGGCCGCCATCGCGGCTGGTGGACCAATCCTTGGCCGGCTGGAACGTGTACATCAAGTCCAGCCTGCCCATCCGGCTCAGCCGATCGTACACCAACTGCCAGGCGCACTCCATGTCGGGATGCACCTCACACTTGCCGTCCTGCGAGCCGCCGCAGGGGCCGTTCAAGAGCTGCTTGGAGCAGCGGGCCACGGGGCAGATGCCGCCGGTCACCGCTAAGACGCAATTGCCGCAGGCCTGGCAACGCTCCACCCAGACGCCCTGCTCCTGAGGCATGCCCAGGAAGGTGGTGTTCAGCCCCGGCACGACCCAGGCATCGGGGAAGCGTTCCACCAGCGTCTGCACGCCGATGCCGCAGGCCAGCGAGACCACCACGTCGCTCTCACCGATCTCCTCGGCCAGAGGATCAATGTACTCCCACTCGCACTGGCGCTGCACGGTGATCTCTTCTACCTCTTTGGCGTTGCCGTCCACCCGGAAAGCCAGGCGCAGCGCCGAGGTCAGGATCTCTGCCTCTCGCTCGCCCCCGGCAAAACAGACGGCCACGCAGGTGCCGCAGCCGGCGACGAGCACCTTCTGGGCATCGCCGATCAACTCCTTGATTTCGTTCAATGGTTTCTGTTCGCCAACGATCATTCTCTCCTCCAGGCAAGGAAACAAGGATACAAGTAGACAAGTAAACAAGGAAGGAGAGCCAGCAGAGGCGGCCTTCACTTCTCTCCCTGTCTACTTGTGTACTTGTCTACTTATTTACTCTTTATGGGACTGGGGCCAAGAGAGCGGATGCGCTCGGTCATCTCCGCTGCCACCTCAGCAAAGGTGGCCCCCTGACCTCCGGACACGAAGTACATCTCCAGCCGCTCCCCGCCCAGGCCGATGTCATCGAGCATCTGTTTCGTCCGCAGCACCCGCGCATAGCCTCGCTCGTTGCCACGCACGTGGTGGCAGTTTCCCACCGGACAGGCCACCACGTACACGCCATCAGCCCCATCCTCAAAAGCCTGAAGGATGTAGCGCGAGTTGGTCTTGCCCGTGCAGGGCAGCTTCACCAACTTGACGTTGGCCGGATAGGGGATGCGCAGCGCCCCGGCGGTGTCCGCCGCCATGTAAGCGCAGTAGATGCACATGAAAGCTGTGATTTCCGGCTCAAAACCATTATCGCTCATCTGTCATTCATCCACCAAGTCAAAGGCAACCGTCCCCCTCCCTCTCAGGGAGGGGTCAGGGGCATATGCGCTAACTTAACGCTCGTAGTCAGCCACGCAGCGATAGCGGAGTGGCGTTTACGCAAGCGGGACGGCACTCCGCTGTGCTCCGTGCCTGACTACGAACAGGCTACAGGGCTAAAGTTAGCGCCCATGGGGGTTAGGGGAGGGTAGGATTCCCCTGTTGCAAGAAAGACCCACCCCCTCCCAACCTCCCCCTCGTAGGGGGAGGAGGCTATCCAGCAGCCACCCAACTCCCCAACACAGGCGCTTCGGGCACCATGATCTGCATATCCGTGTAGTTCAGCAACTGGATGGCCGTGGCCGGGCACTCAGCCGTGCAGGTACCGCAGCCGTGACACAAGGCGGGCTCGATGTACGAAGCCCCCACAATCCCACCCGCCCCCACCCTGCTGCTATCCACCTTGGGGATATGGAAGGGGCAGACCCGTACACAGGTCAGGCAGCCCATGCACTTCGTCTGATCTACCACAGCGATGGTGCCGCCGACGAAGAAGCGCTCCTTGGAAAGGATAGTGATGGCCCGGCCGGCCGTGGCCAGGGCATGGCTGATGCTCTCCTCGATGAACTTGGGGTAATGCGCCATGCCGCAGATGAAGATGCCCTCCTCCATGAAGTCCATGGGGCGCATCTTGATGTGCGCTTCCAGG
>JACNHM010000132.1 GCA_014383605.1 Chloroflexota bacterium | reverse complement strand
TCCCAGTTTACCAATTTCCCAGTTTACCGATTTCCCAGTTTACCGATTTCCCAGTCTACCAATTTACCAGTTTACCAATTTACCAATCTACCAATCTACCAATCTACCAATCTACCAATCTACCAATCTACCAATTTCCCAATCTACCAACCTACCGAATCCTCTTCCTCATCGGCGCCAGCGTGCGGCGCACGAGGAAACCATGAGCCAGGAAGGCCTCGATGGCCTGGCGATGTTCGGCCGGATGCTGGGCCACCGTCGGGCGGCCCGGATAGGAGGCCAGCACGGCCAGCGCCTGCCGCAGCAGCGGCTCCTCCAGCGGGCCGCGGGCCTCAGGATGCACCATCAGCCGCAGGCGATGTTCGCCCCGCCAGCGGGCGGCGCGCAGCCACAGCGAAGCGGCCAGCCGGCCCGGCGCGCTCCCCTCCTGATCCACCACCCAGCGGTAGGTGCGCCGCCGCCCGATGAGCCGGTCGAACAGCTCGCCCAGCCTCTCCTCGGGATAGCGGCGGAAGGTCTCGGAGCGCAGCGGCCGCCACCACTGCAGCAGGCTGGGCGTGACCGTCCTGGCCAATTCGTACTCCCGGCGCCAATCGTCGGCGCGCCAGGGACGCAGGGAAGGGATGGGCGCCGTCGGCGGCGGCGTTGCCGGCGGCTCCGCCAGGTGCAGAGTGGTCATCCCCCCCAGGGCCTCGAAGCCCAACCCGCCGTACAGCCGGCAGGCAGCCTCGTTTTCTTCCTGCACCTGGAGGGTGGCCCAGCCGCCGCCTTCCCGCTGTGCTTCCTCCAGCGCCGCCTCCACCAGCGCCCGGGCGATGCCGTGGCCGCGGTAGGCGGGGGCGACGGCCACGTTGGAGATGTACCAGCGCTCCCCGTAGCGCAGGCCGCTCTGCAAGCTCAGATTGCCCACCACCCGCCCCTCTTCGATCCAGACGTAGCCGTGGAGCAAGCGCTGCAGTTGCGGATCGGCGGCCAGGACGAAGCCCACCAGCGGGCCGAGCCAGCTGAGCAACTGCATGTCGCGCAGCGCGGCCTGCCCCTCAGCGTCCAGGTCAGCGCCGAAGGTCTCGGCGATGAGCGCCGTCACCTGGCGCAGGTCACGATAGGGATTGAGGCGGCGCAGGCCCCGAAACGGCTCGCGCCGGCCGAGAATCGTTACGGCCATCGGTCACTCCCGGCACAGTGAGATATTGGGGATATTGGGTATGGGGTATTGCGGTCCGTGTGTTGAAGTTTCATGAGCCTTCGAGCTCCGAACCCACAACCCCGAACGCCGAAACTCGCGCCGCGTTGGCCCGCGCCGGCATCACCCGGCCCAGGGCCACGTATCCGACCGTGGCCACAAGCCCCAGCAGGAATGCACCCGTCCACACGTGCACCGCGCCCAGGTTGTCGGACACCAAGCCCGCCAGCAGCGGCCCCAGCATCCAGCCGATGCTCCAGGTCGCGCCGTTGACCGCCATGTAGCGGCCACGCATCATCTCCGGGGCCATGTCCGCCACCAGCGCCGAGGCCACAGGGACCATCGTCATCTCCCCCATCGTCCAGATGAAGACGCAGGCCGCGAACTGCCACACCGTACGCGCCAGCCCCAAAGCGCCGAAGCCCACGGCGTAGAGCGCCGCGCTCAGCGCCAGCATGGCTGTACGCCGGTAGCGGTTCGTCCAGCGGGTGATGGAGAACTGCATGGTCACCACCATGAGGGCATTGAGGGCGATCAACAGCCCGAATTGGTTTTCGGGGACGCCGTATTGCTCCTTGATGTACACGGGGAAGGTGGTGTTCATCTGCACGTAGACGAGGGTGGCGGCGATGGAGATCACGCACAGGGCCAGGAAGGGCAGATCGCGCAACACCGGCCCGTAGCTCATGCCGCCGTTGGCAGCCTGTTCCTCCTCGCTGACCGCCGGCTTCGTCTCCGGCAGCAGGGCGATGGTGATGATGAAAAAGATGGCCTCCGTCACCGCGGCGCAGATGAAGAGGATGGAGTAGGATCGGGCCGCCAGCAAACCGCCGATGGAAGGGCCGATGACCACGCCCAGGTTTTGGATGACGCGGATCAGCCCATAGGCCTCGGCCCGTTTCTCCGGCGCCACCAGGTCGGCAACCATGGCCGAGCTGGCCGGGCCGTACAGCGGCCCCACCAACCCGTTGAGCACGATGAGCGCCAACAGCAGCGGCAGGCTGGTGGCCAGTCCCCAGCCCAAGGTGACGATGGCGCTCAACAGGAGACTGACGGCCATCACGTTGCGCCGCCCGAAGCGGTCGGCCAGCGAGCCGCCCAGCGCGCTGGAGATGAGGCCCATCACTGATCACCGTTTCCTCAACAATCCCGCGGCTTCTTCAGCGGTGATCGTGCCGGCGGCCAGGTCATTGAGGATGGCCTGGCGGCTCTCGGCGCGGCGCTGCTTCTCCTCGGCCGGCGTCTCCTCGCGCACCTCGTAGCCCAGGGCGCGGATGACGTCATCCAGGCGAGCGCGCACGGTGGGGTAAGAGATGCCCAGTTCGTCGGCGGCCCAGCTCAGCTTGCCCTCGCAGCGCAGGAAGAGCTCGGCGAAGCTGAATTGCTCCGGCGTGAGCTGGTGAAAGCGTCCCAGCGTGAAGCGGCCTTCCAACGCCGTGTCGCAATGGGGACATTGCAGCCGGGTGACGATCATCGTGTCCCGGCAGATGGGACAGGTACTTGTGACAGGGTACATGCCATCACCTCCGTTTGTTGTGGCATAATCTTAGCACAAACTTGAAGCTTTGTCAAATTCGGGTGGATAAGTTTAAACCTATGCCAAATGATTTGCATTCACCAGGCTGTGGAAGCAGCAGGCTAGGCTGGCGTTGAGAAGGGACAAGCCCTACGATCACGACGCGGGGTTTGCCACCCGGACGAGAGTGTGATACGATGGCGGCCATCCTCGCCGACACCGTCACAGGAGGATGATCACGGAGCGGAGAGCCAGTGGGGGAGGACACGGCAGTGAACTCATACGAGCGCATGACCCGGCGGCTGAACGGAGAGCCTGTGGATCGGCCGCCCAACTTCAACATCTTCATGACCTTCGCCGCGCACACCATCGGGCAGCCGCTGTCCAGGTACTACCTTGACTACCGGGTGCTGGCCGACGCCAACATGGCCATGCTCGAGAACTTCGACGTGGACATCGTGCAGGCCATCTCCGACCCTTACCGCGAAGCCGCCGGCTTCGGGGCCGAGATCGAGTTCCCTCACGATGGCCTGCCCCTGAGCAAGAAGCCCCTGCTGGCGGAGCCGGAAGACCTCAAAAAACTGCGCCAACCAGACCCCACGACCAGCCCCCGCATGCTCGACCGCCTGGAGGGAATCCGCCTGCTGCGCCAGCGGGTGGGAGACGAGGTTCCCGTCATGGGATGGGTGGAGGGGGCACTGGCCGAAGCCGCCGACCTGCGCGGGGACACCCATGTCCTGCTGGATCTCTACGACAGACCGGACTGGCTGCGGGAACTGCTGGAGGTGTGTACCGGCGTGGCCCTGGCCTTCGCCCGGGCGCAGGTGCAAGCCGGGGCGCACATCATCGGCATGGGCGACGCCATCGCCTCGCAGATCTCACCGGCCATGTATCGCCAGTACGCGCTGCCCTACGAGCAGCGCATCTTCGACGCCGTGCACGAGATGGGCGCGCTGGCCCGCCTGCACATCTGCGGCAACACGACCAGGATCGTGCGCCACATGGTGGAGAGCGGCGCCGATATCATTGACCTGGACTGGATGGTAAACCTGCAAGCCGCCGCCGAGCAGTTCGGCGACCGCGTCTCCTTCATGGGCAACTTCGACCCCGTGGCGGTGATGCTCCAGGGAACGCCGGACGATGTCTACCGGGCTAGCACAGAGTGCCTGCTGGTCGGCGGCCCCCGCCTCTTCAGCGGCGCCGGCTGCGAGATCCCCGACCGCACGCCCCCTGAGAACCTGCGCTCCCAGGTGCAGGCCCTGCGGGACTTCGGGGACAGGGCATAAGAGCAGCGCACGTAACCACTCAACCGCTCTCAACCGCTCCTGCCGGACCGCCAGGTCCGGCAGCTGCTCAACCGCTCCTGCCG
>JACNHM010000470.1 GCA_014383605.1 Chloroflexota bacterium | reverse complement strand
TGTAACCACTCCTCCTGTCGCACATACGGATCGTGCGCCACCACCTCCGCCCCTCTGGCCAGCAATCTCCGGATCAGCGGCACCGCCGGCGTGTTGCGGGTGTCATCCGAATTCTCCAGGTAGGCCACCCCCAGCACCGCTATCTTGCTGCCCGCCAGCCCCATACCTGCCTCCGCCAACGCATCTTCGATCAACTCCACCATGTGCAGCGGCATCGAGTCGTTGATGCGCCGCGCCACGGCCAGCAATTCGGACTTGGTTGCCTTGCAGCCGTAGCAGTTCACACCGTGGTTCAACAGCCAAGGATCCTTCGGCAGACAATGGCCGCCGACGCCAGCGCCCGGCAGGTGCACGTGGCGATCCGGTCGGGCGTTCACCAGCTGACGAACTTCGTACATGTCCACGCCCAGGCTCTCGCACAGCAGCGCCATCTCGTTGGCGAAGGCAATGTTCACGTCCCGGTAGGTGTTCTCCACCGTCTTGGCCACCTCCGCGGTCAGGCAATCGGTGGTGGTGATCTCCGCCTTCACAATGTGGCGGTAGAATTCCACGGCGCGGCGTGTGCTCTCATCATCAATCCCGCCGACGACCCGGGGCAGGTTGATCAGGTAATCCAGCAGCTTCCCTGGCATCACCCGCTCATATGAGAAGGCCAACCCAAACCGTGAATTGTGAGGCCCCGGTGGCGAATTGACCTTGCGCCCTGCTTTCAGGCCCGAGGCTCGCTCCAGGATCGGCCGGACGACGTGCTGAGTTGTGCCTGGGGCGACGGTGGATTCGATGATCACTAAGGTTCCCGGCTGAAGACACCGCCCCACCTGTTCGCTGGCCTGACGCAGTGATTCGTAGTCAGGCACATGGTCGGCACCTACCGGCGTCTGCACGTCAATGAGTATGACGTCCGCCTCTCGGCACACCGAGTAGTTGTCGGTGACCCGGAAAGTCTTCTTCTCCACGGCCACCCGATGGATCAGCTCAGCCAGCCCCGGCTCATGCCCGTGGAAGGGGCACTTCCCGGCGTTCAACCACTCGATCTTCCATCCCGAGCGCTCTGACCGCCGCTGCACGCCGACGACCTGGAACCCATCGACGTCCGCCAGCAAGGCAGCGCAGGGGATGCCCACGTAGCCCATACCGATGACGACGATGTTCACATGCGTTGGCGTGTCAAGACGTTGCAGTAACGACATCCTCGCCTCCGTGGCTTGCAATGATGCCCCTCAACGTTTCATCCAGAGTCCGCTGGGGTTCCCATCCCAGATAGTGGCGGATTCTCGAGATGTCCGGCACTCGCCGGCGCATGTCCTCGAAGCCGGCCTCATACGCCTCCTCATACGGCACGAACACGATGCGACCACCTTCTTCGTTCAAGGTTGAACGTTCAACGTTCAACGTGTCAACGGTACGCAACACCTTGCGTGCCAGTTCCAGAATGGTGATCTCCTCCGTCGAGCCCACGTTGAACACCTGCCCCACCGCCTCCGGGCATTCGGCCAGGCCGATGATCGCCCGCACGGCGTCTCGTACGTCGCAGAAGCAGCGGGTCTGCTGCCCGTCGCCGTACACCGTGATGGGCTCACCGGCCAGGGCCTGCTCCACGAACCTGGGGACGACCATGCCGTACTGCCCTGTCTGCCGTGGGCCCACGGTGTTGAACAGCCGGAAGATCACCACCGACAACCCCATCTGCCGGTGATAGGCCAGACCCAGTAACTCGTCCACTGCCTTGGAGGTCGAGTAGCTCCAGCGGGCCTTCGTCGTCGGTCCCAGCAACCGATCGTCGCCCTCGCAAAAGGGCACCTGGTTGTTCTTGCCGTATATCTCCGACGTTGAGGCAATGAGGACTTTCGTGCGGTAGCGGTTGGCCACCTTGAGCACAGCGTGGGTGCCCAGGATGTTGGTCTCGATGACGTGCACCGGATCCCGCACGATCAGCTCCACCCCCACTGCTGCCGCCAGGTGAAAGATGACATCACACTCGCTCACCAGCCGGTCCATCACACCCTCATTGGTGATGGTATCAATGGCGAAGCGAAAGCGGGGATGATCGGTCAGGTGGGCGATGTTCTCGAACCGCCCGGTGGAGAGGTCATCAACAACGGTGACCTGGTGCCCTCGGTCGAGCAGGGCTTCGGCGAGATGGCTGCCGATGAAGCCTGCGCCGCCGGTGATCAATATCGTTTGCACGTTAGAACGTTCCACGTCTCACCCCTCACCGCTGCTTGCGCTGCTATTGGCATCATCAGCCGGCTCCGTCACCTTTTCAGACCTGCGCCGCTTACGACGTTGTCGCCACGGCAGCAGCCGGCGCAGCCCTGAGCGCTTCTCAGGCTCATGACCATCCCCGTAGTAGTAGTAATAGTAATAACTGTAATATCCCAGGTCGGACAGGCTCACCCCATTGAGTACCGGGCCTAGAATCCGGGCATTCACCTTCTCCAGAACCATCTTGCCTTGCCGCACCATATCACGTCGGGTGCTGCCTGCCCGAACCACGGGAAGCACCCCGTCCACCCGGGTGGCCAGGATCACCGCATCGGTGACCGTGGCCACCGGTGGTGAGTCGTAGATCACGATGTCCGCCTGCGCCTGGAGTTGCTCCATCACCTGGCCAGCCCGCGGAGAGTTAAGAAGCTCGGCCGGGTTGGGCGGCAAGATGCCACAGGTCAGCACCCTCAGGTTCTCCACCTCAGTGTGTTGCAGGTAGCCATCAGTGTCATCACCCACCTGGTCAATGATCAGGTTGCTGAGGCCAGGCGCCTTCCGAAGCCCAAACAGACGATGCACTCTTGGTTTCCGAAGATCGGCATCTACCAGAATCACCCGGTTCCCCCCCTGAGCCAGGCTCACCGCCAGGTTGGCCGCCGTCAGGGTTTTGCCCTCGAACGGCCCGGCGCTGGTGACCAGCAGGCTGCGCACCGGCTCGTCTGGACTGGCAAAGCGGATATTAGTGCGCAGGGCGCGAAAGGCCTCGGCGATGGAGGAGCGGGGATCCGTGAGGGTCACGATCTGCTCGTGGTCGACGCCCTCGCGCCCACCCTTGATGGCCCCGATCACTCCCAGGGTGCCCAGGCCGTAGACGTCGTCCAGCTCTTCGGGGGTCTTGATGGTGTAGTCCAGGTACTCCAGCAGGAAGGCCAGGCCCACCCCCAGCCCCAGGGACGCGGCCAGGGCGAAGAGGATGTACTGGGGGATTCTAAGTGGCAGGGACACGGTGGGTAGAGGCGCAACATCCACCACCACAGCCGTGTCCACGCTGGATGTGTTTCCGCTGTCGCTGGCCAGCGCGGTCTGAGTTCCAACCAGGCTGCTGAGTACCTCGATCCGCAGTGATTGGTTGCGGATCAACTCCTCACGCAGGTTCAGGATGCGTTGGTCAATCTCCTCGGACGGCGGCTTGCTCTCCAACTCGGCGATCTGGGCTTGCAGGTTAGCGATCCGATCGCCGTAGTACACCAACTCATCCTGGAGTGTCTCCTGGAGCTCGGCTAACCGCTGCCGCTCCAGCAGTTTGGCGGGATCGCGCTGAGCTTCGATCTGCTGCCGTTGGGCTTGCTGCTGGGCGATGTTTTCGGCGATGAGCACCTGGGCGGCCGCATTGGCCAGGGCCTGGGCCTTCTGAGGGTCAGCGTGGGTGGCGCTGATCTTGTAGAACTGCGTGTCCGGCACATAACGTGTTGACAGCGCCCCCAGGATCTCCCCCTCGGACATAGGGGATTCCATCTCCTGGACCACCAGACTGGCAAACGACCGGGTGCGCATGAGCTCGCTATAGGTATTGGCCAGCGACTGCACCGGCTGCGTCGTCTGGTAGGGCAACACCGCGCTCGGCGCCGCCGGGTTCAGGAGGAGCGTTGCGGTGGTGCTGTACAGGGGCACCTGCTGCCTGCCGTAGTAGGCGGCGCTGGACGCCGACACTACCATGAGTAACACGATGAGCCAGAAACGCTTCTTGATGATCTTCCAGTATTGTCGTAGTTCCATGCTCGCTCCGTTACACGTTGAACGTTATTTGATCCACACCGGGTCCCAATCGTTGTACTCGTTATTGCTGATGTTGTGTTGATCGCTGCCGT
>JACNHM010000135.1 GCA_014383605.1 Chloroflexota bacterium | reverse complement strand
GGGAGTGGATGGTTTTCGCATGGACGTGGTCGGCCTGCTCATCAAGGACGCGGAGTTGCGCGATAACCCACCGAACCCCAACGCCGATCCGGATCTGCCGCCCAACGACCTCTTCGGCCGGCAGTTGCACGTCTACAACAAGGATCAGGACGAGGTTCAGGAAATCATCCGGGACTTTCGCCGGCTGCTCGACGAGTACGACGATCGCTGTGCCATTGGCGAGCTGTCGCTCGAACTGCCACGATGGATCAGATACTACGGCGATAACGGTGATGGCCTGCATTTGCCGTTCAACTTCCGCCTGATGGGGCAGCCCTGGCAGGCTCAGGCCATGCGCCGCTCGGTGGATGAGATGGAAGCCGCGCTGCCGCCCTTTGCCTGGCCTAACTATGTGCTGGGCAACCACGACTCCCCACGGTTGGTCTCGCGCTTCGGTGGTCAGGCCCAGGCACGCGTGGCGGCCATGATGCTGCTCACCCTGCGCGGCACGCCAACGCTGTACTACGGCGACGAGCTGGGCATGGAGAATGGCATCATCCCGTCGGAAAAAATACAGGATCCCCAGGGGATCAATCTAGGCGCGGAGCGCACCCGCGACGTGTGCCGCACGCCGATGCAGTGGGACAGCAGCCCCAACGCCGGCTTCTCCACTGCCGAGCCCTGGTTGCCGGTTTCTGACGACTATGCCATGCGGAACGTTGCCGCCCAGTCGGCCGATCCTACCTCGATGCTGAACCTCTACCGGCGGTTGCTCTGGTATCGCCGGGGGAGTCCGGCCCTGTATGGGGGCAGCTATCGGCCATTTGGCGCAGGCAACGACTGTTTCGTCTACCTGCGGGCGGCTGGCGATGAGCGGCGACTCGTCGCGCTCAACTTTGCCGACGGTCAGCGCCGCGTCTCGGCTCCCAGTGAAGGCGCGGGCCAGATCGTCATCTCCACCCACCTGGATCGGGAAGAAAGCGTTTCCCCGTCTGGCCTTGAACTCCGGCCCCACGAGGGCGTCATCGTTGAACTATAAAAACGTGTTGCGTAGTGCGTGTTCCGTTTACCGACTGACGCAACACGCAACACGAACCACGCTTTTGATGGAGGCGACCAATGAAACTCCAACGTCATCCAGTCAACCCTGTCCTGCTCCCCGACCCGGCCTCGGATTGGGAGTGCTACAACGTTTTTAACCCTGGCGCCATTTATCACCATGGCCTGTTCCACATGTTCTACCGCGCCCAGGGGCTGGATTGGGTCAGCCGCATCGGGTATGCAGTCAGCGAGGACGGGGTGCACTGGAACCGCCTGCAGCAGCCCATCCTCTCCCCGCAGGACGAGTGGGAGACACGCGGCGTCGAGGACCCCCGCGTCACCTACCTGGCCGACGAGGGGCGCTTCGTCATGGCCTACACCGCCCATTCCCCCAAAGGGATCACGCCGATGTTCGCCGAAAGCACCAACCTCATCACCTGGGAGAGGATAGGCCCGCTGGTGACGGGCGAGGACAACAAGGACCACGCGCTGTTCCCACGCCAGATCGGGGGGCGGTACGCATCTTTCCATCGCCGGCCGCCCTCGATCTGGATCGCCTACAGCGAGGAGCTCAGGGAGTGGGGGGACTTCCAGGTCGTGATGGAGCCCCGGCCGGGCAATTGGGACTGCAAACGAGTGGGGGCAGGAGGCGTGCCTATCGAGACTGAGCAAGGCTGGTTAATCATCTACCACGCCTACGACGACAATCACGTCTATCGCCTGGGCGTGGCGCTCCTCGACCTGGATGATCCAACCCAAGTGATCCAGCGGCTCAAGGATCCCCTCCTGTGGCCCGAAGAGTTGTGGGAGCTACGCGGCGACGTACCCAACGTGGTCTTCTCCTGTGCCAACCTGGTGGTGGACGGCACGGTGTACGTGTACTATGGCGGCGGCGATCACGTGATCGGGCTGGCTACCTGTCGGTTGGAGGAATTAGTGCAGTTGGTCACCTGACCGAGCGCAAGCGGGCGGAGGAGGTGCAAGATGAAAGATGAGCATAAGACAAAAGAGCAACTTATGTCGGAAGCACCAGAAACCCAACGCAAGCAGCCGGAGAGGAGAATATGGCTACCCGTAGCCGGTATGTTCGTTCTGCTCTGCATCTTAGCGTGGCTGGATGAGATCGTGGATCTCCCTTACTTTCTGCTGGGCGCACCACACACTCCCATTAACTGGCGTGAGGCAATCACCGAGACGGTCCTGATAGCTGGCGTCGGCATCTTCGCGGTGTTGAGGCTCATCCGCAACATCACCGAGCGCCAGCGGGCGGAGGAAGCACTGGAAGCAACGCACGCGTTTCAGCAATCAATCATTGATGGCGTGGCCGAGTCGATCATGGTGGTTGGCACAGATTACCGGGTGAAGTTGATGAACCGAGCCGCGCGCGAGTCCTTGCCCGGAGGTACTGGCGCATCAGGATCTCCGCTGTGCCATCAAGTTTGCTACCAGCGTGAGACACCTTGCGAAGGAATGGAGCAGCCTTGCCCGCTGGGACAGGTACGCGAGTCGGGCCAGCCGGTCACGGTGGTGCACGAACACTGCCAGGCAAACGGAGAGCGGCGATTCGTCGAGGTTATTGCCTCACCGTTGTGGGGGGCGGACGGCACTTTTCAGGGAATCATCGAGTCTATGCGGGACATCACCGAGCGCCAGCGGGCGGAGGAAGCTCTACAGCAGTACACCGAGCGCCTCCGCGCCCTGACCGCGCAGATGGCCGAGGTAGCAGAAGCCGAGCGGCAGCGACTGGCGCGGGAGCTGCACGACCAGGTGGGACAGAACCTGACCGCTCTGGGCATCAATTTGAACATCGTTCGGGCGCAACTGCCTGAGGAGGCAACAGTCCCGGTGCGTTCCCGCCTGGATGATTCGCTGTCGCTGGTGGAGCAGACGGCCGAGCGAATTCGCGACGTGATGGCCTACCTGCGGCCGCCGGTGCTGGACGACTATGGGCTGGTGGCCGCACTGCACTGGTACGGAGAGCAGTTCGCACAGCGGACAGACATCGCCGTTGCCGTGGAGGGCGAGGAGCCCGCCCCCCGGCTGGCCGCGCGCGTCGAGAACGCCTTGTTCCGCATCGCACAGGAGGCGTTGACGAACGTGGCCAAGCACGCGCAGGCCACACAAGTGATGGTGACCGTGGAGGTGGAGGGCGGAACCTTGCGCCTGGTCGTTGCCGACGACGGCGTCGGCTTCGACCCTGCACGCCTGGCTGAGCCCGATGGCGATCGGGGCTGGGGGCTGCTCACCATGACCGAGCGCGCCGAGGCAGTGGGTGGCCGTTGCCGCATTGAGTCTGACCCCAAGCAGGGTACGCAGGTCATCGTGGAGGTGGCCCGATGAGCATCACCGTTTTCCTGGCCGACGACCACGCCGTGGTTCGTGACGGGCTGCGGGTGCTGCTGGAGGCGCAATCCGACATCAGCGTGATCGGCGATGCAGCCAACGGGCGCGCGGCAGTGCACCTGGTGGCACAACTCTGCCCCGACGTCGTGATCATGGACATCGCCATGCCCGACCTGAACGGCATCGAGGCGGCGCGGAAAATCAGCGAGGTCTGCCCTTCTACCCAGGTCATCATCCTCTCCATGCACTCCACCACTGAACACATCTTTCGAGCATTGCAGGCCGGAGCCCGCGGCTACCTGCTGAAAGAATCCGCTGGCATTGAGGTAGTCAACGCCGTTCGCGCCGTTCACGCCGGCCACCGCTACCTGAGCCAAAAGATCTCGGATTGGTTGATTGACGATTACGTGCGCCAGGGCCAGGCCGTCGAAGCAAAAAGCCCGCTGGCGCGCCTCAGCCCCCGCGAGCGGGAAGTCGTGCAGCTCGTCGTCGAGGGCAAATCGAACGCCGAGATCGCCGGCATCCTCTCCCTGTCCCTCAAGACCGTCGAGACCTACCGCAGTCGCCTGATGCACAAGTTAGGCATCAGCGACCTCCCCGGCCTCGTCAGGTTCGCCATCCAGCACGGACTGACCCCGCTAGAATAGGCGGATCCCCAATTCCCTACATAAATTGTCAAGGTTTCCCTACACAAACTGTCAAGGTTTCCTGAC
>JACNHM010000458.1 GCA_014383605.1 Chloroflexota bacterium | reverse complement strand
CCAGACGGCGGGTGATGGTTTCCGACCGGTGGTGACAGATGGCTCGGTCAGGCCCGCCTGCTGATGCGCGGTCAGGCCCCTGGTAGGTGGCTCTCTGCTCCAACACGACCTGGGTTGCGGTGCTAAGCACGCCCATCTGGAGGGCGGCCGCCTGAGGGAAAAAAGACCCCTGCCCACACGAAGGTCCAGGTGTTGGGGAGACCCTGGGGTACGAACCACAGCAGCGTTATGGCCACAGCCAACGGCAGCGCTCCGAAGATCATGTAGACGCGACGCTTGCCAAAGCGGGAGGTGGTGCGGTCGGAGAGCCAGCCGAACAGGGGATCGTTGACGGCGTCCCAGCCCTTGGCCACCCACAGCGCCGTGCCGGCCAGCGCCGGGGCGATGAGCGCCGCGTCCGTGTAAAAAATCATGAGGAAAAACTGGACGGCTGAGTTGACGACGGCGTTGCCAACGTCACCCACGCCGTAGATGAGCTTGGTGGTCCACTTGAGTTTGTCGTTCTGTTCCATCACGTGCGCCTCCTCATCGCTTCCGCTTGCGGGCCAGCCGCAGGGCGATGAACAGCCCTTTCTCGCGGGTGGAAAAGCTCAATGCGGTCTACTTTCATGGCGCTTGCTCCTGGAGAATCTTGGGTGTCATCAGCCACTGCAACTGGCCGGTGTTGACCTGCACATCGTGCCAGCTTTCCCCAGCGAGGAGGATATGCGCGGCGGCCGCCGTGGGCAGGCGGACGTCGTACGCGTCAGCTCCGATCAGGCGAGAGGCCAGATTTTCCAGGCCGGGGTTGTGGCCGATGAGCACGACGTGATCGGCATCGTCCGGCAGCCGGCGCAGCACGGCCATTAGCTCGCCAACGCCGGCTCCGTAGACGGCTTCATCCCAGAAGATCTCGCCGTCGTAGCCGACGGCCGCGGCGAACAGCTCGGCGGTCTGCCGCGCCCGCTCGGCCGGAGAGCTGACGATGAGATCAGGCACCAGGCCGAGGTCGGCCAGGTACTCGCCCATCCGCGGCACGTCGCGGCGGCCGCGGGCCTTGAGGGGACGTTCGAAATCGCTGGGATAGGGGGCACTCCAGTCCGATTTGCCATGGCGCAGCAAGGTGAGTTGTTTCATGCTCTTCTCCAATCCACCATCGTCTCAGGTTCAGCCCAACTCCCAGCGCTGGCCAAAGGTTCCCACGCCGATCCCTCGCGCGGCTAGCCACAACCGATCGGGGCCAGGCCGATGCAGCGGGTTGCTGTGGTTGAGGTGAATCAGCCGCACGTCGCAATGCACTCCCACCAGCCGTTCCGCCGTGTCGGTGGCCAGAGGATGCTGAATCTGGCTCAGATCACGGCCGGGAAGCTCGTCAGCGCTGAAGAAGGTGCCATCCAGCAGGGCCACGTCCATCGCCGCCACGAAGCGGCGCAGGTCGTGCTCCCAGCGATCCCAGGCATCAATGTCCGGGCAGTAGAACAGCCGCCGAGCGGGGCCGCGCACCACCAACGCCAGCGTGTCGCTGAACTCGTCGCGATGAGGCACGAGCAAGGGCCTCAGATGCAGACTGGGACTGAGTGGGGTCTCGTGGTCAGGCGTGAGCACACACAACCGGATGTTGCCCAAGGCGACCAGTTGCGACCAGGGCCCATTGCTGCGCAGGAAGTCGGCCATCCGCGGTGAGACGTACACAGGCAGCCCCTGTGTGTGCCATGCCTCCCGCCCCAGGTGGATCAGCCCGGCGTAATGCCCCACGTGAGCGTGGGTCAGCACGATACCGGCCAGCCGGCAATCAGGAGCCAGGCTGTGCAGGGCATGCAACTGCTCTCGAAAATCGGGGGTGGCGTCTATCAGCCAACTCGGGCCGGTGGCCTGATCCACCAGCCCCAGACACGTGACCCACTTGCCCTGAGCCGGGTCAGTCCGCGCGGCGCGGCAATGGGCGCAATAGCATCCAGCCTGCGGCACACCCCCATCCTGCGCCGTGCCCAGCAGGATGGCCTCAACGCTCATGACGCATCTCTACAGCAGCAGGGTTCCGCTGAGTCAGGTCCGACATCCCCTGTCCTCTCCGGCCGTCATTATATCCTACTCCTGCCGATTCGCCAAAGGATTTGGCGAGAGTTGTCCGGTTGTCAGCCCGCCCGTTTTGCGTTATAATTCGGCTACCATGGCACTCAAAGACCTGGTGATCCAGAGCCAACTGATCCCGCCCCGCCAGCGCAAAGGGGTGCTGCGCCGCCCCCGCCTGGAGGCGCGCCTGGCCGCCGTGCTCGATCACCCCTTGACCCTCGTCCAGGCCGGCACCGGCTACGGCAAGAGCACCACCCTGGCCGCCCTGGCCGGTGCCGTGGAGCGGCTGTTCTGGTACACCATCACCGAGCCAGACACGGACCCCCTTCTGTTCCTGGCCCACCTCATCTGCGCCTTTGACCGGCAGGTGCCCGCCTGGTCTGAGCCGGCCCTGCGCCTGCTGGAAAAGTCGGGCGGCCGCGTGACGCCCGATGCGTTGACGCCACTCCTCAACGCTCTGACCGTCGGGTTGGACGGCGAGGCCGTGTTAGTGCTGGACGACTATCACCTGGTGGGCGACGTGCCCGAGATCGCTGCCCTGGTGGAGCGTTTGGTGGACTACCTGCCACCCCGGCTGCACGTCGTCATCGCCAGCCGGCAACTGCCCACCTTTGCATCCCTCACCCGCTGGCGCGTCAAGGGCCAGGTCTTGACCATCACCCGTGCCGACCTGGCCTTCACCCCCGCCGAGATCGCCGCGCTCTTCCGCGAGCAGTACGGTCATCCCCTCTCCTCGCAGCAGGCCCAGGCCCTGGCGACGGAGACCGAAGGCTGGGCCATCGCCTTGCAGATGGTCTGGCAGGGCTTGCAGAGTGGCGCCATACCGGACCTGGCGGCGGTGCTGGGCCACCTTCCCTCCTCGCTGGAAGCTCTGTTTGACTACCTGGCGCAGGAGGTACTGGCCCGCCAGCCGCCGGACGTGCCGCGTTTCCTTCTCACCACTGCGGTGCTGCGCCAGATGAACGGGGCAGCCTGCGATCACCTGCTGGAGGTTCAGGGGAGTCAGAGCACGCTCCGCTGGCTGCACGAGAGTGGCCTGTTCGTGGTCTCCCTGGGGGACGACGAGTACCGCTACCAGCGGCTGTTTCACGACTTCTTGCAGGCCCAACTGGCCCGCAACACCGAGCAGGCGCAGGCGCTGCATCGCCGGGCCGCCGACCATTTCCGCCAGACAGGACATCTGGAGGAAACGGTCTACCACCTGTTGGAAGCACAGGAGCACACGGCAGCCGCCCAGTTGCTGGAAGAGATCGGCCCGGGGCTGGTGCGCCTGGGCCGCCTCGACAGCCTCAGCGGTTGGATCGCCCGCCTGCCCGAAGAGGTGCGCGTGGCCCATCCCGGTCTGGATCTGCTGCTGGGCGACGTGCTGCGTTTGCGGGCCCATTTCGACGACGCGCTGGAGCATTACGCCGCGGCTGAGCATCGCTACGTGCAGCAGCGTGATCGCCTGGGGCGCAGCCGCGCGCTGCGCGGCCAGGCCCAGGTCTACCTGGACACGGTGCGTCCCCTGAAAGCCGAGAGCCTGCTGGAAGAGGCGCTGCGGTTGCTGGAACCGCAGGAGCACCGCCAGGAGGCCGCGGCCTTGCTGGATCAACTGGCCGAAAACAAGTTGAACCTGGGCTATCCGGACGAGGCGCAGGCTCTGCACCACGAGGCCCGCCTGCTGCGCACTCAAGCTGACCCCGGCGACGTCTACCTGGACGCCCGAGCCATGGTGCGCACCGGGCGGTTGGCGGAAGGCCGGCGGCGGCTGGAGGAACAGGCTGAGAAAGAGCGCCAGGCCGATCAATCCCGCGCCCAGCGTTTTCACCGTGAGACCGTCGTGCTCCTGTCGTTAATCTGCGCCTTGCAGGGCGATGGGCAGGCCGCCGAACGGTATGCCCGCGAGGGCATGGCCATCGGCCAGCGCCTGGAATCTCCTTTCGTGGAAGCGGTGGGCACCATGCGGCTGGGCCATGCCCTGCAATTGTGTGGCTTCTGGCCTTGGGACGACAGGATGCGGCAGCAGGCCATTAACTGCTACCACCGCGCCATCGAGCAGGTGCGCGTCTTCGAAGTGATGCGCGTCCAGGTGGAGCCGCTGTGGGGCCTGTGCCGCGCCCATGGCTACGCCGGAGACCTGGCGGCCGCGCAGCGGTATGCCCAGCAGGCCCTGATCATCGCCCGGCGGGCCGGCGACGAGTGGGGCAGCGATGTGCTCCAGGTGACGTTGGGGGCCAGCTTCGTCCTGGCTGGCCGGCCAGAGCAGGCTCGCCACTGGCTCAACGGCGCCGCCGAAGGCTTTGCTCAGGTGGGCGACCCCTTCGGCCGTTCGGCGGCATGGCTCTGGCTGGCCTTGAACTGCTGGTGGCAGGGCGACGTTGACGGGGCGCTGGGTCACCTGTCCGACCTGGTGCCGCTGGCCCGCGAGCGCGGCTACGACGGGCTGCTGACCCGCTGCACCCACCTGGGACTGAAGGATGATCAGGCCGCCGTGCCCTTGCTCATCGCCGCGCGGCGGCAAGGGATTGAGACCGCGTATGCCGACCGGCTGCTGCGCGAGATGGACCTGGTCGGCGTCGAATACCACCCCGGCTACACCCTCTCCGTGCGCACGCTGGGCACCTTTGCCGCCTGGCGCGGCGACGATCCGGTGACCTCCCGCGACTGGCAGCGGGAGAAGGCGCGGCAGATCTTCCAACTGCTGCTCACCCATCGCGGCCAGTGGCTGCATCGGGAGCAGATCGTAGACCGGCTGTGGCCGCACCTGGGCCCCGAGGCGGCGCTGCGGGACTTCAAGGTGGCGCTCAGCACGCTGAACCGGGCGCTGGAGCCAGGCCGTCCGCGAGGCGCACAGCCCTTCTTCGTGGCCCGGCGGGAGGACGTCTACCGGCTGAATCCGACGGCGCGGCTGGCGGTGGACGCCGACTATTTCGAGCAGTTCGCCACCTCTGATGACGTGGACACGTTGCGCTGGGCGTTGTCGCTGTACGAGGACGACTACCTGCTCGACAGCTTGTACGAGGATTGGCCCGCAGCCACGCGGGAGCGGCTGCGCCAGCTCTACCTGACCGCCGCCGAACGTCTGGCCCGGCTGTTGATCGAAAAAGAAGCGTGGGACGAGGCCATTGAGGTGTGTCAGTCCATCCTGAGCCGCGACGACACCTGGGAAGCCGCCTACCGGTTGCTGATGCGGGCCTACGCTGCCCAGGGCAACCGGCCTCACGTGCACCAGGTCTACCAGCGCTGCGTCGCCACCCTCAGCGACGAGCTGGGCGTCGAACCTTCCCCCGCTACCCAAACGCTGTTCGAGAGACTCTCGCAGTAGGGTACCTACCCTCCCGACTGCTGTCCGCTTCTGCACATCTGCAGTAGCGGATTTGACAAGCATCTCTATCCGTGCTATAGTGAGCGCGAAGGTCGAAGGGAAGTGTCTGTCCGGATGTAGTTTACCGCCGCCAGGCTTTGCCAAGTCTGGCGGCGTTTCGCTGCTCACCGTGGCAGGTTCACCCTCACCGACGGATTTTGAGGGAAAGGAGGAAATGCACATGAGTGAGCGTATTGTTGGCACGGTCAAGTGGTTCAATGGCTCCAAGGGCTATGGTTTCATCGCCCGCGAGGGTGGCGAAGACGTCTTCGTCCACTTCTCAGCTATCCAGGAAGAGGGATTCCGCAATCTGGATGAGAACGAGCAAGTAGAATTCGAAGTGCGCATGGGCGAGAAGGGTGCCCAGGCCGCCAACGTAGTCAGGCTGTAGATCTGTACAGCAATGCCTGGTCGTTCGGACCAGGGCGATGAGCACAATGATTGAAAGACAAAAAGAGGAACAAACAACAAAATGAATAAGAAACTATACGTCGGCAGCCTGTCCTACGACACAACGGACGATGGACTGCGCGAGCTGTTCAGCGGCCAGGGCACTGTGCTGTCGGCTGAGGTGATCCGCGACCGCTACACAGGCCGCTCGAAAGGGTTTGGCTTCGTGGAGATGGAAACAGTCGAAGGGGCCGAGAAGGCCATCAGCGCGTTCAATGGCACCTCGCTGGATGATCGAGAGATCACCGTGGCGGAGGCCCGGCCGCCCCGAGAGCGAACAGAACGATCAGGTGGCTATGACCGCCGCGGTGGCGGCGGTGGCGGCGGTGGCGGCCGTCGCGATCGCTGGTAGATTCCAGCGCTAGCGAAAGAACAACGGAGCGAGGCGTCAGACATCTGGCGCCTCGCTTTTGTGTTTCCAGCCTTGCGAAGCCGCCAACCTATGGTGTCCAGAATGACCAGACGCGCCTCATTGCTCAACATCGTCGCCGAGTACGATCACATCGTGGCCCAGTCGCAGGCGGAGAGCATCATGGACCTGGCGTCCAGCGAGGACAAGGAGTTGCGCGTCATCCCCTCCACGCACGTCGGCATCATGGCCAGCGGTCGGGCGCGCTACAGGCTGTGGCCGGAGATCGTGGAGTGGCTGGGGCCACGCTCCCGCTGAGGCGGGCAGCGCTGGCGACGATCAGGATACAGTCCAGGTCAAGTGGAGGCGGACGAATGACGAAAGACGAACGACGGAAAGTCTGGCGGCTCGTCCTTCGTCCTTGGTCTTTCGTCCTCACAGAATAGATCAGATAGGGGAGAGAGTACAACTATGCGCTTGAAAGACAAGGTCGCCCTCATCACGGGCGGAGCGGCGGGTATTGGCAAGGCAACGGCCCAACGTTTCATCGAGGAAGGGGCCCAAGTGGTCATCTGCGACGTGAACCAGGAGGCCGGCGAAGCCGCGGTTCAGGAGCTCGGCTCCGGGGCCACTTTCTATCGAGTGGACGTCACCGACCGGCAGGCAGTGCAGGGGTGGGTGGACGACGTGGTGGATAAGCATGGCCGTGTGGACATCCTGGTCAACAACGCTGGCGTGCTGCGCGACAACCTGCTGGTCAGGGTCAAAGACGGCGAGTTGGTCAAGCAGATGCCCGAGGCCGACTTCGACCTGGTGATCGCCGTCAACCTCAAGGGCGTGTTCAACTGCACGCAGGCCGTGGCCCCGGTCATGATCAGGCAGGGCAGCGGCGTGATCCTCAATGCCAGCTCCATCGTCGGCCTGGATGGCAACTTCGGTCAGACCAACTACGTGGCCACCAAAGCCGGTGTGATCGGCATGACCAAGGTGTGGGCCCGCGAACTGGGCCGCTACGGTATCCGCGTCAACGCCGTGGCCCCTGGCTTCACAGCCACCGAGATGGTGATGCAGATGCCGGAGAAGATTCTGGAGGGCATGAGGGCTCGCACACCGCTGGGCCGATTGGGGCACGTGCGGGATATCGCCAACGCCTACCTCTTCCTGGCGTCAGACGAGGCCAGCTTTATCTCGGGAGTGGTGTTGCGAGTGGATGGAGGCATCGTCGTCGGCACGTGAACAGCAGATAGAGATAGAGAGGGGAGATAGAGAGCCTTCACTATTTCCATTTCCCCGCCCCAGAGCGCAAAACAACCCATCGCAATAACGGGAATGGAGGGACAGTGGCATGCATGCTGGCGACCTGCTTAGCAAACGAGCGTATCTGACGCCTGACCGGGAGGCATTGGTGGAATTGCCAACCGGTCGGCGCTACACCTATGCTGAGCTGAACAGTCGAGCCAATCGCCTGGCCAACTGGATGCGGGAACTGGGCGTGCAGAAGGGTGATCGCGTCTCGATCCTGGCTCACAACAGCGTGGCCTACATTGACCTGTTCTACGGCCTGGCCAAGATCGGCGCCATTCTCGCTCCGCTGAACTGGCGACTGGCGGCTCGCGAGGTGATCTACATCGTCAACGATTGCACTCTCAAGGTGCTGATCTGTGGCCCGGAGTTTGAGGACGTGCTGGCCGAAGTGCGCCAAGGAACCCGTTTTCTGGGCGAAAACGGGTTTCTGACCGTGAGCCTGGAAAGTGCGCAGATCGAGGGTGCGCTGTGCTACGAGGAGGAGCTGGCCACTGCTTCCGACGCTGAGCCGGAGCGGCCACCGCTGCGTGCCGACGATACCTACGCTATCCTCTACACCTCCGGCACCACCGGCCGGCCCAAGGGAGCCATGATCCCCCACCGCCAGGTGCTGTGGAATGCTATCAACACCGTCGTTAGCTGGGGGCTGACCGAAAACGACGTCTCGCCCGTGTTCACGCCGCTCTTTCACGCCGGTGGGTTGTTCGCCTTCCTGACGCCGCTCTTTTACGTCGGCGGGCGCATCGTGCTCTTCCGCGCCTTTGGCCTGGAGGCCATCTTTCAGACCATTGTTAACGAGAAGTGCACCGTAGTCCTCGGCGTGCCGACGATTTTCCGCATGTTTATGAGCTATCCCAGCTTCCCCGAGGCCGATTTTCGCCACGTACGCTTTTTCATCAGCGGCGGCGCGCCGCTGCCCGTGGATCTCGTCGAGGCCTGGCTGGCAGCGAAAGGTGGCGTCTTTCGCCAGGGCTACGGCCTGACCGAGGTGGGCGCCAACTGCTTCAGCATGACCGACGAGGAATCGGTCACCAAACTCGGTTCGGTGGGCAAGCCGATCTTCCACAGCAAGATGCGGCTCGTCAACCCCGGTACCGGCCAGGACGTGCCGGTCAGCCAGGAGGGCGAACTGCTCATCGCCGGGCCGCACGTGTGCACCGGCTACTGGCGCAATCCCCAAGCCAGCGCCAGGTCACTGCTCGATGGGCCCGGCGGGCCGTGGTTCCGCACCGGCGACATGGCCCGCAGGGACGAGGACGGCTTCTACTACATTATTGGGCGCTACAAGGACATGATCAAAAGCGGCGGAGAGAACATCTACGCCGCCGAGGTGGAAGCAGTCTTCCGCGAGCATCCCGCCGTGCGCGAGGCGGCGCTCATCGGCATGCCGCACGAGACTTGGGGCGAGGTGGGCCTGATGGTCGTCGTGTTGGAAGAGGGGCAATCGGCCAGCGAGGAGGAACTGAAGGCCTTCTGCGGCGAGCACCTGGCCCGCTACAAGATCCCCAAGAAGGTCGTTTTCACTGATGCACTGCCTTATTCTTCTTACGGCAAGGTGCAGAAAGCGGAACTACGTCAGCGATATGTTGCAGAATGGGAGAAGGAGGATGAACGTGAGTATCCCCACAATGGACGGTGTCACTGCCAAAACCATCACGACCAATCGCATCACCACGCGAGTGCTCTTCACCGGACCCGATGATGGCATCCCTGTGCTCTTTTTGCACGGCAACGTCTCGTCGGCGACCTGGTGGGAAGAGACAATGGTCACCCTGCCCGCAGGCTATCGGGGCATCGCGCCGGACCAGCGCGGCTTCGGCGATGCCGATCTGGGGAAAAAGATTGATGCTACCCGCGGCATGGGCGATCTGGCCGACGACGCCGCGGCCTTGCTCGATCATCTGGGCATCGAGAAAGCCCACATCGTCGGCATCTCGCTGGGCGGCGTGGTCGTCTGGCGGATGATGCGGGACTACCCTGAGCGTTTCTTGACTGTTACGGTGGTCAACCCCGGCTCACCTTTCGGCTTTGGTGCTACCAAGGACGTGGACGGCACACCGAGCACCCCCGACTTTGCCGGTTCCGGTGGCGGCCTGTCGAACCCTGAGCTGATTCAACGGATGAAGAACGGCGACCGCAGCATGGAAAGCCAGGTCTCGCCACGGATGGCCATTCGCTTCCTGCTGGTCAAGCCGCCCTTCATTCCGCCGAGAGAGGAAGAGCTGCTCTCGTCGCTGCTGTCAACGCACATCGGGGCGCAAGACGTGCCAGGGGACTCGGCGCAGTCTCCGAACTGGCCGCACATGGCGCCAGGTGTCTGGGGCGCGACCAACGCTCTATCGCCCAAATACGCCAGCGACGTCAGCGAAATCTACGATGGCCGGCTCCAGGTCCCCGTATTGTGGGTGCGCGGCAGCCACGACCTGGTGGTATCAGACACGGCGGCCGCCGATCCTGGCTACCTGGGCAGAGTAGGACTCTTACCCGGCTGGCCTGGCGAGGAGACCTATCCCCCGCAGCCCATGCTCGGCCAGACCCGCGCCGTGCTGGAGAAATACGCCGCCGCCGGCGGTTCCTACAAAGAAGTCGTGATCGAAGACGCTGGCCACCTGGCATACCTTGAGAAGCCAGAGGAGTTCAACAAAGTCTTCCACGCCCATCTGCGCGGCGAGTAGCTGGGTGTCATGCATCGGGGTCAGGGGAGACCACGGGAGAGCGGACGCCCCGCGTCTGTGCCAACGGCGCTGTAGACTATGTCTGCTGGCTAGCCTTCGGCCAACCGCCGCGCCAGGGGCCCACGTCTGTCCATCTGTGGAGCGTGCTCATGGGGAAACGGATCTCTGATTGGTTGCATCAGGTCGCAAAAGGTGGGGTGGCGCTGGCCGCGCTGCTGGTGTTTCTGTAAACTGTCCCTGGTCATGCTCTCGACCAGCATAGAGATGAACCTCCTGGTCAGTGACATCCAGTGGAGTTTGCCCAATACAGCCATTCTCTCTCAGGCTGCCTTCATCAATCAACTCCTGGAGACGTTGGACAAGCCATCCATAGAGGTTGCAGGCAAGACCTACCATCGCAAGCCGTTGCACATTCTGAAACCCCAAAATCTGGAGAGCATGACTGTCTCACTCAAAGATGCGCGGGCACAGAAGGAGTATTTCGAGTTGGGTCAAGAGGAAACCGAACAGCTTTTCAGCTCAATGCCTGGGTAGATAGGAAACGCTCACCATGCTGCGTGCGCCTCTGGAGGATGCCGGTGAACGAAACGATAAGGGTAATCCACAATCGCAAGTCTGTGCGAGCCTTTCAAGACAAGCCAATTGACAGAGACATTGTGGATGTCATCATAGGCGCGGCTATGCGTGCTCCCACTGCTGGGAACATGATGCTGTATTCTATCGTGGAGATCGCAGACCAGACAATCAAGGAGAAGCTTGCCCAGTCCTGTGACAACCAACCCTTCATCGCCAAAGCGCCGTTGGTTCTGCTCTTCCTTGCCGACTACCAACGATGGTTTGACTTCTTCATCGCCTCAGGTGTGGAAGCATACTGTGAGGCGCAAGGGAAAAAGCTTCGTTATCCGGGCGAAGGAGACCTGCTGCTGGCCTGTTGTGATGCCTTGATTGCTGCCCAAACTGCCGTGATCGCCGCCGAATCGCTGGGCCTGGGTTCCTGCTACATCGGCGACATCATGGAGAACTACGAATATCACAAGGAGCTTCTGGGACTGCCGCAATATGCTTTTCCGATCACACTTCTCTGCCTGGGCTACCCGACGGCGAAAGCGGCTGCCAGAAAACTCACTTCCCGATTCCCCCAAGAGAACATACACTTCGTAAACAGGTATGAGAGGCTGGACAAGCCAGCGTTGGACAAGATGTTCGAGCCCACGAGGCCGCAACGCTATGTGGATGGCGCAACCAACATCGGCCAGCATGTCTATGCCCGGAAGTTCTCGGCGGACTACTCCGTTGAGATGGCACGGTCAGTGAAGAGAGCTATCGAAAGCTGGATAGCGCACCCTGAACAGACTTGAGGGGTGTGGTTTGCGGGCTACTCCTCGCCCATCAAGCGCACAAGCCGACCGCTTTCAGAAGGCTCTGATCAGGAGAAGTTCCTGAGAACGGACATGGCTGATACAACTCAAGTCGCTCCCGACAAGACAGGCTTCGTCCATGTGGAAAACGGAACCAGACGCATCTACTGGGAGTACTTCGGAACAGGAGAGCGGGAAGTCGTCGTCCTCCTGAACGGCGTGGCCATGCTCACCCGGTCATGGTATCGCAGTGTGTCCTATGTCTATCCCCAGTACGACGTGCTGCTCTACGACTACTTCGGGCAGGGCCAATCATCGCAGGAGGACGAGCCGTACTACACCCAGGTTTTGCGACTACCTGATCCAGATCATGGATGAATTGTCCATTGAGCGCATTCATCCGGTGGGCGTTTCGTACGGAGGGTTTATCGCCGCCGATCTGGGCCGGCTGTACCAGGATCGCTTGCACACTCTCACGCTGTCCGGCATCATATTGACGCGAGAGATCCTGTTTCAGATGTATCAAGACCTGTCGCTCATGTTCTACCGGGCGCCAGAGCCAGCCTTCGAGATCTACACCCACTACATGTACGAGAAGATGTTTGGCGAGAGTTTTGCGCGCCGGCTTTACGGCGACAGAATGGAGCAAGGGCGTGCCAAGTTCTACGATCGCTACCACGACAGGAAGCACTGTCTGATCCGCCTGACAGAAGCGCAAAACCCTTTCTTCGAGAACATTGACCACGATCCCGATGCCTACCGCCACATCATGACGCCCACCTTGATCTTCACCGGCGAGCAAGACCGGGCGCTCCCGCCCTGGCAGCAGAGGAAGCTCCTGGACATCTTGCCCAACAGCCGGCAGATCATGCTGCCGGAAAGTGGGCACATGACCTACATGGAACGGGGCGACATCTTCTGGCCCACCGTACGGGCCTTTTTCGCAGCGAAATCCGTGAACTTCGAAATCAGTGGATAGTTGATGGTGATCAGTGGATAGTGGTCAATGATCAGTCCAGCCACGCGCTACCCACTGTCCACTACTCACTGCCCACTAAGAGAGCAACAATGACCAGATACGCACACATCCTGTCTACAGGACGCTACATCCCTGAGCGAGTCATCACCAACAACGACTTGAATGAGATGCTGGGCGAGAACGTCGGCGATTGGTTGGTGGAGAACGTGGGCATCCACGAGCGCCACGTCATGGCCGACGACGAGACCACGTCGGACATGGTCGTTGTCGCCGCCCGCCAGGCGTTGGAGCGGGCGGGCCTCACCGCCGCCGACCTCGACCTGATCCTCGTCGCCACCGATACACCCGACTACCTGAGCCCGGCTACCGCCTCGGCGGTGCAGGCCAAGCTGGGCGCGGCCAACGCCGGCACCTACGACGTCAACTGCGCCTGCGCCGCCTGGGTCACCGCGCTGGACATGGCCGCCCGCTACGTCGCCACGGACGTTGACTACCAGCACATCCTGGTCGCCGGCGGCTACGGCATGACCAAGTTCATTGACTGGACGGATAAGTACACCTGCACGCTCTTCGCCGACGGCGCCGGCGTGGCCATCGTCAGCGCGGGCGACGAGCCGGGCTACCTCAGCGGCAAGCTGCTGGCCCGCGGCGAGTATCACGACGCGCTGGGCATCTACACCGGCGGTACCTACCGCCCGGCCACGCCGCAGGTGGTGGCCGAGTTGGGCAAGCCGCGCGTGCAGTTCGTCAAGAAGTTCCCGTCTACCTTCAACAGCGACAACTGGCCGCCGCTGATACGGGAGGTCGTGCGCAAGGCAGAGCTGACGGTGGACGACATTGACTTCTACGTGTTCACCCAGCTCAACCTGCGCACCATCGAATTCGTCATGGCCAACCTGGGCCAGCCGATGAGCAAGACCCACTGGATCATGGACAAGTGGGGCTATCTGGGCTCAGCTTGCATCCCGGCGGCGCTGGACGACGCCTTGCACGGCGGCCGCGCCAAGCACGGACAGCCTCCTGCGCCCCAGCCAGGAGACAACGTCGTCTTCTGCGCCAGCGGCGGCGGGCTGGCCATGGCGGCAGCCGTGTGGCGGTGGACAGCGGGATGGTAAATTGGGAAACTGGGAAATTGGGAAACTGGTAGATGGGGACACGATTCACCAATCTACCAAGGTACCGATCTACCAATCTACCAAAATGGAGGTGAACCATGTACATCGGAGACTATCTTGGACGACGAGAAATCTACAGCCCTGACAAACTGGCCATCATTGACGTGGGCAAAGATCCGGAGCTGCGGCTGACCTACCGCCAGTGGAACCGGCGGGTCAACCGGCTGGCCAACTGGCTGCGGCACGAGGTCGGCGCGGAGAAGGGCGACCGGGTAGCCATCCTGGCCCGCGACGGCATCGAGCACCTGGACCTGCTCTACGCCTGCGGCAAGTTGGGAGCCATTCACACGGCGCTGAACTGGCGGCTGCACTGGCGCGAGCTGGCGGCGCTGATCGAGGACACCCAGCCCAAAGCGTTGATCTATTCGGATGATTTCAAGAGCATCGTCGCCGAAGTAGAGAACGCCACACGCCACACGCCACACGCTGTCAGCCACTACTTGCACATCGAGGGCGAGGGCATCCCTGGCAGCCTGCACTACGATACGACGTGGCAATCGTCGCCGGACACGGCTGTGACCTGCGAGACGCTGGAGAAGGACGACATCGCCTGTCTGATCTTCACCGGCGGCACCACCGGCCTGCCCAAGGGGGCCATGATCAGCCACCGCCAGATCTGCTGGAACGTCCTCAACACCGTCATTCATGACCTGACCCACGACGACATCTACCTCTGCGTCTTCCCACTGTTCCACGCCGGCGGGCTGTTTGCCTACATGTCCTCGCAGGTCGTCTTCGGCAACACCAGCATCCTGACTCGTCAGTTCAACCCGCAACAGGTGCTGGAACTGATCGAACGGGAGCGGGTGACCGTCTTTGGCGGCGTGCCGACGATGTACCAGATGATGACGCAGGCCCCCAACTGGGAAACAGCCGACCTGAGCAGCCTGCGCTTCTGCACCAGCGGCGGCGCGTCGCTGCCGGTGCCCTTGGTAGAAAAGTACGCCCGCGAGAAGCGCGTGCGCTTCAAGCAAGGCTTTGGCATGACCGAGTATGGGCCGGGCCTCTTTGCCCTGCCCGCCGAGGACGCCATCCGCAAAGCGGGCAGCATTGGCCGCCCCAACTTCTTCGTGGACGTGCGCGTCGTGGACGACGACAACAACCCCCTTGGTCCCCACGAGGTGGGCGAGTTGGTGCTCAAGGGGACCAGTGGCTGTTCCGGCTATTGGAATAACCCCGAGGCCAGCGCCGTGGCTGTGGATGATGAGGGCTGGTTCCATACGGGCGACATGGTATACCATGACGATGAGTGGTACTTCTACGTCGTGGACCGCAAGAAGGACATGTTCATCTCCGGCGGCGAGAACGTCTATCCGGCGGAGATCGAGGCCGTGCTCTACAAGCACCCCGTCGTGCACATGTGCGCTGTCATCGGCGTGCCGCACGAGAAGTGGGGCGAGGTAGGCAAGGCCTGTGTTGTGCTCAAACCGGACATGACAACCACGGAAGAGGAGCTCATCGCTTTCATGCGCGACCACCTGGCCCGCTACAAGGTGCCCAAGAGCGTTGAGCTCCTGACAGAACTGCCCATTTCGGCGGCCGGCAAGATATTGAAGCGTGATTTGCGCGAGCAGTTTGTAAGGCGGTAGATTGGTAAATTGGTAGATTGGGAATCGGGGGAACAGCTCCAATGTACCACTTGGGGAGATAAAAAACGACCACACGCAAACTCGGCCGCGGCGTCGCCGTCGTCGGCGCCGGGATGAGCAAGTTCGGCAGTTTTCCGGAGAAGGCGACGCGCGACCTGTTCGTCGAAGCCTTTCAGGAGATGCGCTCGTCCGTGGACAAAGGGCTCGACCCCAAGGACATCGAGGCGCTGTATATCGGCAACTACTCCAGCGATCTGTTCGAGGGGCAGGGACACACGGCCCCCATCATGGCCGACTGGGTGGGGCTGGCGCCGCGCCCGGCCACCCGCGTGGAAGACGCCTGCGCCAGCAGCGGCGTGGCCCTGCGTCAGGGGCTCATCGCTGTGGCCTCCGGCCTGTACGACGTCGTTCTCGTGGGCGGCATCGAGAAGATGACCAACCTGCCCACCGAGCGGGTCACCGACACGCTGGCCACCGCCGGCGACGTGCTCTACGAGATCCCCGCCGGTTTTACCTTCCCTGGCTTCTACGCCGCCATGGCCACGGCCTACATGGCCCGCTACGGCGCTACGCCGGAAACGTTCATGCGCGTGGGCATCAAGAACCACGAGAACGGCGCGCTCAACGAGAAGGCTCAGTTCGGCGCCACCATCCGCCAGATCATGGAAAGCAAGGTCGCCCGCGCCAAGGCCAAAGGGCGGCCCCTCCCCGCCTGGGCTGACGAGATGGACTTCCTCCACGACGACCGCGCCAACCCGATCATCGCCTGGCCCATGCGCTTGTTCGACTGCTCGCCTATCTCTGACGGAGCAGCGGCCCTGCTGCTGGTGAGCGAAGAGCTGGCCACATCATTCACCGACGATCCTCTCTATGTCATCGGCTCCGGCCAGGCCAGCGACGTGGCCCTGCACGACCGGCCTGATCTGACCACGCTGCGCGCGGCGCGGCTGGCCGGCCAGCAGGCTTACGAGATGGCCGGCGTGACGCCCGCCGACATCAAGGTGGCCGAGGTGCACGACTGCTTCACCATCGCCGAGGTCATCGCCACCGAAGACCTGGGCTTCTTCCCGCCCGGCGAGGGTCGCAAGGCCGCCGAGGAAGGGTTGACGGCCCGCAGCGGGCCGCGTCCCGTCAACACCTCCGGCGGGCTTAAATCCAAGGGCCATCCGGTGGGCGCTTCCGGCGCGGGACAGGTGGTCGAAGTCTGGAAGCAGATGCGGGGCCGCGCCGGTGCGCGCCAGGTGCCCGGCGACGTCAACCTGGCGCTGACCCACAACGTCGGCGGCACGGGGCAGACGTGTGTTGTGCACATCTACGAGCGCCGATAGAGATAGAGAGAAGAAATAGAGATGAGTGATAGAGACTTCACGGGGCCGTCGTTCTATGAGTTCCTGGGCGAAAACAGACTCATGGGCTCTCGCTGCCAGTCGTGCGGGGCGCGGCACCTGCCGCCGCGTGCGCTCTGTCCTGTCTGCCATGGCGGGGAGATGGCATGGGAAGAGATGAGTGGAAAAGGCAAGCTCATAGCCTTCACCACGATCCACATCGCGCCCACGGCCATGATCGAGGCTGGCTACGGCCGCGATAACCCTTACTGCACCGGCATCGTGCAGTTGGAGGAGGGGCCGGCCATCAGTGCCCAGATCCTGGGCGTAGACCCGATGCAGCCGGAGCAGATAACCATCGGCACGCCGCTGCGGGTCGTCTTTGTCCAGCGGGGCGAGGGAGAGAAGAAGCGCACGTACCTGGCGTTTGAGAGGGATTAGGTACTGGATATTGGGTATTGGGGATTGCCCAATATCCACCCCCGGAGGGATTATGCCTGAGATCGAAGCCAATGGAATTCAGATTTACTATGAGCTGCACGGGCCGGAAGACGCCGACGTGCTGGTGCTCTCCAACGGCGTGCTGATGAGTACCGCTAGTTGGGCCTTCCAGACGCCGGTGTTGTCGCAGCACTATCGGCTGTTGCTCTACGACTGCCGGGGCATGTGGCAGTCGGATCATCCACCGGGGCCCTATTCCATGGAGATGCACGCCGACGATCTGGCCGCGCTGCTGGACGTCCTGTCCATCGAGAGTGCCCACATCGGCGGCACATCCTACGGGGCCGAGATCAGCATGGTCTTTGCCCTCAAATATCCGAAAAGGACGCGCAGACTCATCGTGACGTCGGCAGTGAGCCAGGTGGACCCACTGCTCAAGGGCATGATAGACACCTGGGCCGCCGCCGCACGAGCGCATGATCCGGACATGCTCTTTCAGGTCGTCTATCCGTTGACCTTCTCCGAAGCCTGGATCGCCGCCAACCAGGCTGCCCTGGACACGGCGCGGGAGCGATACAAGACGCTGGATTTCGACGCCTTTCTGGAGTTGCTGCACAGCTTCTGTCAACTGGACGTCACCGCCGACCTGCACAAGATCGCGGCGCCGACCCTGATCGTTGTGGGCGAGGATGATCTCATCAAACCGCGCAAGTATTCCGAGATCATCGCCCGCCAGATCCCCCACGCCGAGTACGCCATCGTGCCGCACGCCGGTCACGCCGCGCTGTGGGAGAGGCCGGGCGTCTTCAACTCGCTGATCTTGGGCTTCCTGGCCAAACATAGTGGGTAGTGATCGGTGAACAGTGGTTAGACCCGCGACCAGCGGACCAGTGACCACTGTCCACTGATCACTAATGATGGAGATTGACCGATGGCTGATGTTTCCATTCGCAACGACTTCCGCATTGGTGAGCGGGCCAGTTTTTCCAAGACGGTCACCGAGGCCGACGTGACCACCTTTGCCGGGCTGATCGGCGACTTCAATCCCATCCACGTGGATGCCGAATACGCCCGCCAGAGCCGTTTCGGTCGCCGGGTGGCCCACGGCATGTTCACGGGCGGGCTGATCTCGGCCGCGCTGGGCAACAAGCTGCCCGGCCCCGGTTCCATCTACCTCAGCCAGCAGATCGAGTTCCTGGCGCCGGTTTTCATCGGCGACACCATCACCGCCGTAGTTGAGGTAGTCTCGTGGCAGCTTGATAAGCGCATCATCACCCTCAAGACGGATTGTTACAACCAGGATGAGAAGCAGGTTGTTACTGGAAAAGCTGTGCTGCTGGTGGACCGACCTGGAGAGTAAAACGTCAAACGCAAGAGTATGACGCTTGACGCATGACGTTTGACTGAGAGACTCAGTAGATCCAATTTGCTCGGCCTGGATCGTCAGATCCAGGCCAAAAGCGGGGATTTGGCAATCCCCTCAGAGCAATTTTGGATCCACTGAGACTGGAGGAGAACATGGGCGCCATCCTCAACACCCTCAACTGACGGCTGGCTGTAAGGTGCTGAAGCGAGGGTTGCGCAAGCAGTTCGGGTATCCAAAAAGCAAAGTTGCGCTGGAAGACGTCATGCGTTACAATGGTTGGATACGGGAGGCATGAATGAGGGTCCCGGTGCAAGTTGGGCAAATAGAAAGCGTTAAGCGGGTCTTCAGCCAAACGGATTTCAACCGCTTCGCTGCCCTGAGCGGCGACGACAATCCGACCGTGTTGTGGGAGCGGACGGGTGTCTTCAACACGTTGATTTTGGGTTTTCTGGCCAAGCAGACAAACAATAGAAGCGAACCATGACTAAAAGCATGGATCTGATACCGGTGGATCACATCGAGATCACCACCCTGATGGACAACTACTCTGATCTGTTGTTGCCCAGCACGGAGACGATGAAACGCTTTCCACTGGTGGACCGTGATGGCAAAGCAGCCGAGCCGCCGCTGGCCGGGCACGGGCTGTCGCTGCTCATTGAAATCTATCAAGACGGTGAAAAACATGCGATTCTGATGGACGCTGGCTTCCCCACGGCGGGCATCCAACACAACTGGCGCGTCCTGGGCTTCGAGCCGGCGGTCGCGGACGGCGCCTTTCTCAGCCACGGGCACCCGGATCACTTCGCCGCCCTGGGCGCTTTTCTGGAAGCCAGGGGAGAGAGAATCCCGCTGGTCTTGCACCCCGACGCCTTTCTCAAGCGGGCGCTCATCTTTCCCAACGGTCTAAAAATCGAGTTGGACATGCTCCTGCCCCGCCAGGTTTTGGAAGGACTGGGCGCCGATGTGATCGTCACCGACGAGCCTTATCTACTGGCCCCTGGCCTGACCAGCACGGGGCAGGTGGAGCGCGTCACCCCTTTCGAGGGCCGTTTCCCGCTGGCCTACGCCGAAGTGGACGGCGAGTGGCGGCCCGACGACTTTTGGGACGACCAGGGGTTGGTGGCGCACCTCAAGAACAAGGGCCTGGTGGTCATCTCCGGCTGCGCCCACGCCGGCATCGTCAACACCGTCAAGCAGGCCCAGGCAATCACTGGCGAGGAGCGCGTGCACGCCGTCATCGGTGGCTTTCACCTGACCGGCATGCCCAAAGAACAGATCGGCGCCACGGTCAGCGCGCTCAAAGCCCTGTCGCCCGCGCTGGTGGTGCCCACTCACTGCACCGGCTTTGAAGCCCAGAGCGAGTTCGCGCACCAGATGCCAGATAGTTTTGCCCTTAATTCCGTCGGCACGCGCATCGTGCTATTCGGGTCAGAGTGAAAATGCCGAATAACTTAAAAAGGAGGTGGTCCATCGAACAGATAATACGCTCATCGTGCCACAGCGGACACGGCGTCCGGTGGCAGACAGTCAGACGGCGGGCTTTCCCCGACCGTCATCAAATCAAGTAAAAAAGAAAGGTAAGGAGAAAACCATGAAAAAGCTTTTCAGTTTTTTGGGCGTGTTGGCTTTGCTGAGCATGTTGTTGAGTGCCTGCGTCACAAAAGTGGAGCCGACCGCCACTCCGGCACCCACTCCGGTGCCGCCCACTACTGCACCTGAGCCTACCAAAGAAGCAGAAAAACTCGGCCCGGTGCTCAAGATCGGGCAGTTGTCCATGCAGTCGGGGGTGATGGCGTTGTACGGGCAGCAGCAGCATCGGGGCTTCCTGCTGGGGATAGAATACGCCTCCGGCGGCAAGACCGACGACGAGGGCCGCTTCATCATCGCCAACCGCCCGGTGGAGGTCATCCTGCGCGACACCGAGGGCAATCCCGAAAAAGGCGTCCAGTTGGCCCGCGAGCTCATCGAGTCGGAGGGCGTGGAACTCCTGCAAGGGCCGGTGAGCTCGGCAGTGGCAGCAGCCCTGACCACCGTTGCCCAGGAGAACAAGATGATCCTGATGGTAGACCCGGCAGCATCGGCCTTCACCACAGGCAAGTACTTCAACCCCTACGTCTTCCGCACCAGCCGCACCAACTACGACGACACCCTCGTCATCGCCAAGTACCTGGTGGAGAACGTCGGTAAGACCTTTGCCCACATCGGCATTGACAACGCCTTTGGGCAGGGCAGCGGCGCGGCCCTGGCCTACTCGGTTGCCCAGTACGGCGGTGAGGTCATTGAGGACATCTACGCTCCCTTCGATACCACCGACTTCACACCCTACATCCAGCAGGCCATGGACTCCGGCGCGGACTGCCTGTTCCTCACCTGGGCGGGCACGGGCTACGTGACCCTGTTCCAGCAGTTGGGCGACCTGGGCGCGCTGGACGAGATGCAGGTGGCCACGGGCTACGGCGACAATGCCTCTTTCGCCGCCATCTACGGCTCGGCCATAGATCAGATCGGCCTCAACGTCTACCATTACACCGTCCCCGACAACCCCATCAACGACTGGCTGACGAAGCGTCACTTCGAGGAGTACAACGAGCCGCCCGACCTGTTCACCGCTGGCGGCATGGCTTCGGCCATTGCCCTGGCGGCTGCGCTGGAGAAGACCGGCGGCGACGCCAGTGGTGATGCTATGATCCCGGCCCTGGAGGGCCTCAAGTTCGACGGTCCCAAGGGCATCTACTACATTCGGCCCGAAGACCACGTCTGCGAGCAGCCGATGAACATCCTCAGGCTGGTCAACCTGGAGCCGGACAAGGATGGCGACGGGGTCAACGAGTACGAGTTCTTCGAGACGGTCTACGTCAGCGCCTACGACGAACTCGGCGTGCCCTGCACCCTCGAAGGCGAGTACGCCGACCGCTGCGGCGACCTGCCGACACC
>JACNHM010000364.1 GCA_014383605.1 Chloroflexota bacterium | reverse complement strand
TTCAGTATTTGAAGTTGGAAGAACTAGACCAGACAATCTACTACGTCAATGCTAAGAGCCTCAAAGAGTTGGCAAACGAAGACATTTGGGAAGAATTCCTACCAATCGAACTTGGGCATTGGAACAAAGCAGACCTTCGGAGTCTCAGCATAGACGCGGATGTCAAAGATGAATATGATCGCTTCTATGCGTGGACCTCGTCTTTTGCTCACGGTCATTGGGGGGCAGTGCGGGATGCGGTCTATGAGACTTGTGGCAATCCACTACATAGGCTTCATCGAATTCCAAGACAATCTCCTCGCGCACTTCCCGATGTAGTCCCAGACGCCTGCAGTCTTGTTGACAAGGTTCTTGAAATCGTTTCAGAATGCTACCCAGATTTTCCACATCGGGTTACAATCAACCCGTAGGCGCAACCCAACCCGAGGCTACAGCCGACGCATGTGCGCTTCGCTCGGTGCGCAGTTGAACTCCACGCGTTACTAGGCGGAACGTGAACGCTCAACTGTTCAGGGGTATAATATGAGTTTTGCCACCGCATCGCACATCTGAAAGCGGGAGGGGCCTACGCAGTGCTGGCCCGCGTCCAGGTACTGGAGGCCCAGGAAGTGAGGATACAATGCCCCATCCATTGGTGACCCAACTACGCTTCGCCCGCAGTGAGTTCGTGCGCGGCCTGGAGGGTGTGACCCCTGAAGAGGCCCTCCGCCGCTTCGAGCCGATGAACTGCATCAGTTGGATCGTCGGCCATTTGGCCAACCAGGAACACGGCTACTGGGTGTTGTGGGCAACGGGCCGCAATCTGGCGCCCGCACTCAACGAACTGGTCGGCTACGGCCAGCCAGCCAGCACCCCAGCACTGGACGAGATGTGGGAGACGTGGCGGCAGATGACCCGGGCAGCGGATCAGTTCCTGGACACGCTGACGACGGAGAAGCTGCCCACACACCTCGAATGGAAGGGCCGGCAGAGACCAGAAAGCATAGGCACGATGCTCTATCGCCACACCTATCACTACTGGTACCATTTGGGGGAGGCGCAGGCCATCCGGCAGTTACTGGGGCATCGCCATCTGCCGCAGTTCGTCGGGGAGATGTCCCAGGCGCTGTACCGACCGGAGTAGCACGCTGGAGGCCCGGGGCCGGGAGATCGGCCATGCGTGACTGTCAGCGGCGCAACCGACCACCGATAACCACCAGGAGAACACATGGCAGCATCAAAGAAGTCCAGGAAGAGTGGACGCAGGCGGAGGCAGAAACGTTCTGACAGCCCTAAGCGTTCTGATAGCCTCAAGAGCAGGTTGCAGGAAGGACCTCTTCGCGGGCGTGAGGTCGTCGTTGCGCCGGTCGGCGACGTGAAAATGTCCGAAGTGCTGTGGAGCTTCGTAGAGCCGTACCGCGAATTCGCCGACACAGAAGAAACCCTTCTAAAGCTGTTGACCTTGGCCTTCTTGGCCTGGAACGCCACTCTTCTTCCCGAAGAAAAGCGGCCAGACATGGTTGATAAAGTTTTCGAGGCGCTACCGCCTGATGAGGAGCTGAGAGCCGGCCTGAAGGGGATTGTGGATGAACTGATCGAGAGGAAAGAGCGGTACTTTTCCCGGTACAACCGTCCGATCATTGACTTTGAACTGCAAGACAGAGGAAGAGACTATCATCTGACTGTCCTCTCGACTCTGGGAGAGACGTCCTCGCAGTAAGACAACGTTTGAACGCGTACAAATAAAGAATCCGTGGAATCCGCGTGAATCCGTGTCCGAAAGATTAGGTTGCGGCAGGAGGCCACACTATGTCTTTTGCTCACCGTATCGCACATCTGAAAGCCGAAGGGGCCTACGCCGTGCTGGCCCGCGCTCAGGCGCTGGAGGCCCAGGGGCGGGAGATCATCCACCTGGAGATCGGCCAGCCGGACTTCGAGACCTACCCGCACATCGCCCTGGCGGGCATCCGGGCCATCGCCACGGGGCAGACCCGCTACAATCCACCGGCGGGCATCCCCGCCCTGCGCCAGGCCCTGGCCGAGGACGCCGGACGGCGGCGAGGCGTGCGGTTCACCCCAGAGCAGGTCGTCGTCGCCCCGGGAACCAAGCCGCTCATCCTCCTGCCCATGCTGGCCCTGCTCGAACCGGGCGACGAGGTGATCACTCCCGACCCGGGCTTCCCCAGCTACGAGGCGGCCATCGGCCTGGTCGGCGCCAGGCCCGTGCCCGTGCCCCTGGCGGAGGAACGGGGCTTCGACCTGAACCTGGAGGCCTTCGACGCCGCGCTCAGCCCGCACACGCGGATGATCATCCTCAACTCGCCCGGCAACCCCACCGGCGGCATCCTTTCCGAGCAGACGCTGGCCCACGTCGCCGCGGCGGCCCGCCGCCACGACCTCTGGGTTCTCTCCGACGAGATCTACTTCCGGCTGGTGTACGAAGGCGAGGCCCCCAGCATCGTCTCCCTGCCCGGCATGGCCGAACGCACGATCATCGCCGACGGCTTCTCCAAGACCTACGCCATGACCGGCTGGCGGCTGGGGTTCGGCATCATGCCCCAACCGCTGGCGGAAAAGCTGGGACTGCTGCTCACCCATTCCACGGGCTGCACGGCCACCTTCACCCAGTATGCCGGGTTGGAGGCCGTCCTCGGCCCCCAGGATGAGGTGGAGGCGGTGCGGACCGAGTTCCGCCGCCGCCGCGACCTGATGGTGCGAGGGCTCAACGCTATCCCCGGCGTGCGCTGCCCGCGGCCCCAGGGGGCCTTCTACGCTTTCCCCAACGTGCAACCCTTTGGCCGCTCCTCCGACGAGTTGGCTGACCTTCTGCTGGAAGAGGCCGGCGTGGCCGTGCTGCCTGGCACCGCCTTTGGCCGCAACGGCGAAGGCCACCTGCGCCTTTCCTATGCCAACTCGCTGCAGAACATCGAGAAGGCCCTGGAGCGGATGGCCGATGCCCTGGCGCGGCTCTAGGACATGGATGAACACGCCTGACTGATTGCTAAAACCCCCAACCGAGGAGGGGCGAAGGTCATGAACAGTGGCTTCAGAACTCAGTGTGCACCCGGCTACAGGCTCCTGACAGAAGAGCAGATCAAAGAGATCCATCGGGCCAGCCTGGAGATCCTGGAAACCGTCGGCGTTCGAGTGTCTCACGAGGAAGGTGTGCAACTCCTTAAAGATGCCGGATGCCGGGTGAAAGGGAACGAAGTCGTCCAGATTCCCAACTGGCTGGTGGAGGAAGCGATCCGCAGCACCCCTTCCCGCATCACCATCTACAATAGGAAAGGGGAAGAAGCGATGCGGCTGGAGGGACGTACGATCCACTTCGGCCTGGGGACAGATCTGATCAGCACGGTGGACTTGAAGACAGGCCAGACACGCCGTTCGCTCCTGCAGGACGTGGTCAATGCAGCCACGGTCGCCGACTACTGCCCGGAGATTGACTTCATCGCTTCCTTTGGCCTGCCGGGTGATGTGCCCATCAATGCGATGTACATCGAGTGTGCCAGGGCCATGATGGAGAGCTCGATCAAGCCGATCTTTTTTACCGCCGCGGCGCGGGAGGACCTGGCGGTCATCATCGAGATGGCCGCCGTCGTTGCCGGCGGAGAAGAAGCACTGCGGGAGAAACCTTTTCTCATCCACTACTCCGAACCTACAGCGCCGCTGACACACTCACACAACGCCGTGCGCAAACTCCTCCTTTGCGCCGAAAAGGGCATCCCCATCTGCTATCCTCCTGGCGATATCCTCGGCGCTACCATCCCGGTGACCCTGGCTGGCGGTATCGTGCAGGCCAACGCCGAGGCGCTGAGCGGGATCGTGCTGCACCAACTCAAGAGCAAAGGGGCGCCGATCATCTCCGGCTTCGCGGCGATCCCCCTGGACATGAAAACGGGCACTTTTTCATACGGCGCTCCTGAGGTTCGGTTGACCAATTCAGCCTTTGCCGACATCTACCACTACTACGGGATTCCCATGTGGTCAACCGTGGGCAGTGACGCCCATGGCCTCGATGCGCAGGCGGCCATGGAGCATGCTTTCGGAACCCTGATGTCTGCCCTGGATGGGGCCAACCTGATTCACGATGTCGGCTATCTGGGGCAGGGGCTGCTGGGCCATCCTGCCGCCATCGTCATGTGTGATGAGATCATCAGCTACGTGAAGCGGATCATCCGGGGTTTCGACATAGGCCGTGAGGAAATGGCCCTTGACGTGATCCGAAAGGTCGGCCCTGGTGGCAATTTCCTGAGCGTGATGCACACCAAGGCCTACTTTCAGCGAGAACTCTGGCGGCCTAAGTTTGTGAACCGTGACAGTCCCAGGGCGTGGATGGACAAAGGGGGCAGAACCTACGAAGAGCTTGTGACCCAGAAGGCCCTCGAGATCTTGCAGACGCACCGGACTGAACTGCTGCCGGAGGATGTCCTCCAGAAGATCAACGAGATTGCCAGAGCAGCCGCAGAGGCATTGGCAGATATGCAGTTTGTGTCATAGCGCTCCCTGGTCGTTTCAGTCCGGCAAAGGCTCCTTCTACGCCTTTGCCTCCTTCTTCCAGAAGCTGGGGACGGGCGCGGCGCTGTGGGCCATGGCACAGACCCTGACCCTGACCGGCTACATCCATCACGCCTGACCCCGCTGCGCCCTTGCCGGTGCAACCGGCCCCAGAGGTGCAGGCCATTCGCATCTTCGCCAGCCCCGTGCCCGTCGTGCTGCTGCTGTTGTCCATCCTCTTCGCCTGGCGCTATCCCATCACCCGCGAGCAACACCGCTCGCTGCTCGACGAACTGGCGACGAGAGAGGCGTGAACGGTCAGCCGCTGAAGCCAACGGATCATCGCCAAGGAGTCGACATCATGAACACCACCAACCGGGTCGCCTTCCAATCACCTCGGTTTACCCTTCTGTCCGAAACTCAACTGGAGGCCCTGCACCTGGCCGCTCTGGAGGTGCTGCGGCGCACGGGGATCCGCTTCTACCACCAGGAGGCCCTGGACTTGCTGAAGAAGGCCGGAGCCTTCATCTCCGCCGACAGCGCTTCGACAGGCTCAGCAGGGGCCCTGGTCAAGTTCCCGGCGCGGCTGGTGCAAGACGCCGTGGCCTCGGCGCCGAGTCGCATCGTCATGTGCGACCGCGACGGCGAGCCGGCCATGTTCCTGGAAGGCAGCAAGGTCTGGTTCGGCACCGGCTCCGACTGTCTGAACTTCCTCGACCCAGAGACCGGCGAGCACCGCAGATTCACCCAGGCGGACATCATCAACGGCTATCGCCTCTGCGATGGTTTGCCCCACATCCACTTCGTTATGTCCATTGGCCTCCCCACTGACGTGCCCCCCCACCTGGCCTACGACGTGCAGATGGCCCTGATGCTGGAGCACACCAGCAAGCCCATCGTCTTCGTGACCCACGACCGCGCCAGTTGCCAGCGGGCCGTGGACATGGCCGCCGCCGTGGCCGGCGGCCACGAACGGTTGCGGGAGCAGCAGCACATCCTGCTCTACTCCGAGCCCAGCTCGCCGCTGCAGCAGTCGGAGACGGCGGTGGACAAGCTGCTGCTCATGGCCGAATACGAGCTGCCGGCGGTGCACTCGCCCGGCCCGCTGATGGGCGGCACGGCGCCGATCACCATGGCCAGCGGCCTGGCCATGTCCCTGGCCGAGATCCTCAGCGCGCTGGTGGTGCACCAACTGAAGTGCGCCGGCGCTCCCTTCGTCTTCGGCGCGGGGCTGCATCACATGGACATGAGCGCGGCGCAGATTTGCTACGGTTCGCCGGAGTTTCAGTTGACCAAGACAGCCATCGCCGAGCTGGGCCGCTGGTATGGCCTGCCCACCTGGGGCTACGCTGGCTGCTCCGACGCCAAGGTCATGGACGAGCAGGCGGCGCTGGAAGCCCTGCTGTCCGTGCTCATGGCCCAGCTCAGCGGCGCCAACCTGATCCACGATGTGGGCTACATGGAAAGCGGCCTGACCGGCTCCTATGAGATGATCGTCTTGACCGATGAGCTGATCGCCATGACCGACCACATCGTCAAGGGAATCGAGATCAGCGAGGACACGCTGATGCTGGACGAGTTGCACACGGTAGGCCCCGGCGGCCACTTCTTGGACAGCGCCCAGACGCTGAAGCGCTTCCGCGACTTCTGGTTCCCCGGTCTGCTGGACCGCCGCAGGCGAGAACAGTGGCTGGAAGCGGGCGCCACCACGCTGGGCCAGCGGCTCAACACCCGCGTCAAAGAGATCATCAAAGAGCACCGGCCCCAGCCGCTGGATGCGGACAAAAAACAGAAGATACAGGAAATCCTGGCTCAAGCAAGCGGCTAGCTTCAGGGCAAGGACAGCACACCACATCGGGCATCTTGCGGAGAAGGGCAGGATATGGTAGAATGGCCTACAAGTCCCTTGGCAGGATGGTTGCCCCTGGGTCTCATTGCACTGTCGCACTGTCCTGTACCGCTCCAGTGTCAACCGTCCGCCGTTCCGCGTGTTTCCTCTAGCAACTACTGAAAAATAAGGGGCGCCAGACCGCATCCTGCGTCACACAACACATTCAGTTCTGGATCGTACCAGACCAAACGATTCCCGGCGGAATCGCGCCAGAAGGATCAAGCTTTCCGGCATTCTCCGGGGGGCAGCTTGAAGGGAGGTGATGCTACAGCCACTTGTGACGTGTGCAAGTTCTGCCAAGTCAGTAGAGCAGTTACCGAAGTTTCCACCAATCAACAAAGGAGGAACAAATGAACCAGTGGATTCCTGAACTCAGGGACCAATATCTCAAGGGCAAGATCTCGCGGCGCGAGTTTCTGCGCTATGCGACGCTTCTGGGCCTGTCCTTGACCGCGGCGCAGGGCATGGTCGCCGGCTGTGCGCCACAGCCCACCGAAGCGCCGCCTGCCGAGGTGCCAAAGCCCACGGAAGCCCCAACGCCCGTGCCCGAGCCGACCATCAAGCGCGGGGGGACCATGACCGTCGCCACGCGCGTGCAGCGCCTTGACCATCCGGCGCGCCTGTCCTGGATCGAGGGCGCCAACGCCATGCGCTTGGTCAACGAATATCTGACCTTCACCGACTGGGACAACGTCACTCACCCCTGGCTCCTGAAGAAGTGGGAAGCCAACGATGAAGTGACCGAGTGGACGCTGTACCTCCAGCAGGGCGTCAAGTGGAACGATGGCAGCGATTTCACGGCCGACGACGTCGTCTTTTCGATGAAACAGTGGTTCGACGCCGACGTTGGCTCTTCGATCGCCAGCCTCATGTCCTACCTCACACCCGACAACATCGAAAAAGTAGACGACTACACCATCAAGCTGCACCTGAGCACCGGCAACATCGGCGTGCCGGAGCACATGTTCCACTACCCGGCCCTTATCGTGCCCAAGACCTTCGAGGGCGACTGGGTGCGCCAGCCCATCGGCACTGGCCCCTTCACCCTGGAAGAGTACGTCGAGTCGGAACGCGCCGTCTTTGCCCGCCGCGACGATTACTGGATGATGGGTGAGGACGGCAAGTCGCTGCCCTACCTCGACAAGGTGATGATGCTCGACCTGGGCGAGGAAGAGGCGGCCCGCATCGCCGCCCTGCAGAGCGGCCAGGTGGACAACATCTTCAACCCCTCGGCCGAGATCTGGCAGGCGGTCAAGGACCTGCCCGGCATTGGGGTTTACTCGGCGCCCACGGCGCAGACCTTTGTCATCCGCATGCGCGTGGACCGGCCGCCGTTCGACAACAATGACGTGCGCAAGGCGCTCAAGATGTGCATTGACCGCCAGAAAGCGCTGGACCTGGCCTGGTTTGGCGAAGGCGTGCTGGCCCACGATGCCCACATCGCCCCTGTGCATCCCGGATACTGCCCCAAGCCCATTCCCCCGTACGAGCCGGAAAAGGCCAAGGCACTGCTGGCTCAGGCCGGCTATCCCGATGGACTAACCGTGGATCTGTTCACCCAGGAGGCCCGCGCCGAGCCGGCGCTGGCCCAGTCCCTGGCGGAGACGGCAGCCGCCGGCGGGTTCAACATCAACCTCAACATCCTGCCCTCAGCCCAGTACTGGGATATGTGGACCGAGGTGGATCTGGGCATCACCATCTGGGCGCACCGCCCGCTGGGCACCATCGTGCCGAGCCTGGCCTACACCGCCGACGAGGAAGGCAATCCCGGCGCCTGGAACGAGACCCGCTGGGTGGACGACGAGTTCGTCTCCCTGTTGGGAGAAGCCGAGCGCACCCTCGATGTGGAAGCCCGGCGCCAGATCTTCTGCAAGATGGAGGACATCCAGCAGGAGCGCGGCTCGGTGGGCATCGCCTTCTACACCAACGTCTGGTACATCTGCCACGAGAAATTCCAAAATGTGCGGGCGCATCCCACCAACTACGACCACTTTGACAACGTCTGGATCAAGGCCTAGTGTGCCTGGCCTGACCTGAGACGGGTGGAGAGGTGGGTGTCGGCTGGACGCCTGCCTCTCCACCGCCACCATCCGTGACTTCCACCGCTTCCTACTCGGCAACGAACTGGCCCATAGACCACCCCTGTTGGAGGTATCATGGCTAGATACATTCTTCGGCGTCTGGGGTTCATGCTGCTGACCATGCTGCTGGTCTCCACCACCATCTTTTTGATCTCGGAGGCCGCCCCCGGAGACGTCGCCCGCCATATTCTGGGACAGTTCGCCTCGCCGGCACAGGTCGAGCTTCTGCGCGATCAGATGGGCTTGAACCAGCCTTTGTACGTCCGTTATTTTGACTGGTTGATCGGCAACGACTGGCGCCACAAAAAGCTCGTGGGCAAGGCCCTGATCCACACGACGCTCCCAGGCCAGAAAGAGCCCCAGTGGTTCGTCGAGGAGCCGGACGGTACGCTGAAGCAGTGGAAGATGAAAACCGAGGGGCTGGTGGAGTTCCTGTATCGGCCCGACGGCAGCAAGGAGCAGGTCGCCTTTGCCGATTGGCAGCTCGACGAGAACGGCGAGGAGATCTTCTGGGGCGTGGACACGGCCAATCACGTTGTCCTGTGGCGTAAGGGGGGGGCGAAGAGAGAATCGGGCGCGGCCGCGGCCGGACGGGCCATGACCGAGGCCAGCGGGGAGAGATACTATCCGCTGCGCAAGGGGCTGGTGCGGGGTGATCCTGGCATCTCGACGCGGACGGGCCGTCCGGTGGGCCCCACGCTGCTGCGCCGCCTGCGCAACTCCTTAACCCTGGCCGTGATAGCGTTTGCGTTCATCATGCCCATTGCCCTGGTTCTAGGCATCGTCGCCGGCCTGCAGGAGGGTCGCCCGGTGGACCGTGGTATCTCCCTCTTCAGCCTGGTCACCACTTCAATCCCCGAATTCGCCAGCGGCGTGTTCTTGATCCTGGTCTTCGCCTTCTGGCTCAAGCTCCTGCCGGGGGCGTCCATTTTCACCAGCGACATAGCTCCCTGGCGGGAACCGCAGAAGCTCATCCTGCCGGTGCTGACCCTGACCCTGGTCGAAGTGGGCTATGTGACCCGCATGACGCGGGCGAGCATGATCGAAGTGACCAACGCCCCCTACATCCGCACCGCCTACCTCAAGGGATTGCCTAAACTGCGCATCGTGGCCCGGCACTCGGTCCGCAACGCCTTGATGGCCCCCATCACCGTCATCATGTTGCACGTGAACTGGCTCATCGGCGGCATCGTCGTCGTCGAGTCGGTGTTCGGCTACCCCGGCCTGGGCATGTACATGCTGGACTCGGCGCTGTTCAAAGACGTCAACGCCATCGAAGCCGCGGCGATGATCATGGTCGTCCTGGCCGTGGGCACACAGTTGGTCGCGGATATCATCTACACTTTCCTGAATCCGCGCATTCGGTACACGTGACGCCTGACATACAAGAAACCAAAGGCCCGCTTTCCGCTTCACGTTCTACAGAGGGGTTGGAATGACAATAGCTGAAATGACACCCGGCAAAGAGCGGCCAGCTCGACCCAGCCGCTGGCGGCGCCTGCGGGAGAGCGTGGCCATCATCTTCCAGTCTCGCGTGGCTGTCATCGGCCTGGTGATCGTCGTCTTCTGGATCCTGGTGGCCATCTTTGCGCCGCTGATCGCCCCCCACGACCCGCTGGCCCAGGATTCGGCCAACATCAACACGGGGCCGTCGGCGCTCTATCCGCTGGGGACCGACAACCTGGGGCGTGACATCCTCTCACGATTGGCGCACGGCAGCCGCACGATCCTGACCCTGGCACCCCTCTCGGTGCTTTGCTCGGTGGCCGTGGGCACTTTCCTGGGCCTGGTCGGCGGCTACTTCGGCGGCCTGATTGACGAGGTCGTGATGCGCATCCTCGACGCCATCATGGCCTTCCCGACCATTTTGCTTTACCTGATCATCATCGCCGCCATCGGGCCGTCGGCCGTCAACGTGGTGATCGCCATCACCTTCGTCGGCGCGCCGGGCGTGGCCCGCCTGGTGCGCAGCCTGACCCTGGACATCCGCACCCGCGACTACATCCGGGCTGCTGAGACGAGAGGCGAGAGCCCCTGGTACATCATGTTCGTCGAGATCCTGCCCAACGCCCGCGGCCCGCTGATCATTGACTCCATGCTGCGCGTGGGATACGCTATCTTTGCCATCGGCACGCTGGGTTTCTTGGGCCTGGGCCTGCCGCCCCCAACGCCTGACTGGGGCGGCATGATCAGCGAGGCACGCAAGTACATCTGGACCAGTCCGCTCAACGTCCTTTGGCCGGCGCTGGCGATTTCGAGCCTGGTGGTGGGTTTGAACCTCTTCGCCGATGGCTTGCGCGAGGAAAGCACGAGGTATCAGTGATGGACAGCCACAAACCAACGACGCCAGTCCTCGACGTCCGCAACCTGGCCATCTCCTACGGGACGCGCAAGGGGGATATCCCGGCGGTGCGTGGCGTGAACTTCGACATCCAGCGCGGCGAGGCCTATGGCATCGTCGGCGAGTCGGGCTGCGGCAAGAGCACCATCGCCTTTGGTATCGTCAACTTCCTGGGACGCAACGGCAGGATCGTCAACGGCGAGATCCTCTTCCAAGGCGCGAACCTGGTGGGTCGCTCCGAGAAAGAACTGCGCCGCATCCGGGGCGACCGCATCGGCATGGTCTACCAGGATCCGATGCAGGCCCTCAACCCCTCGATGCGCATCGGTGACCAGATGTCCGAGGTCCTGGTCGTCCACCGCCAGATGTCCAAGGCCGCGGCTGAAGAGCGGTGCATCCAGATGCTGGAGCGGGTGTACATGCCCGATGCGGCCAACGTGATGCGCCGCTATCCCCACCAACTTTCCGGCGGGCAGCAGCAGCGCGTGGTCATCGCCATGGCCCTGCTCAACGACCCGGCCCTGCTCATCATGGACGAGCCCACCACCGCCCTGGACGTCACCGTCGAGGCGGCGGTGCTGGACTTGATCGCCGACTTGCAGAAGGATTTTGACACGGCCATCATGTACATCAGCCACAACCTGGGCGTCGTCGCCCGCGTGTCCTCCAAAGTCGGCGTGATGTACGCCGGCGAGTTGGTGGAGCGGGCGTCGGTGGAGGACGTCTACCTGCATCCCCTCCATCCCTACACCCAGGGGCTGATGCGCTGCGTGCCCTGCTTGGGCCAGGACAAGCGCAGCAGTTACCTCCATCCTATCCGCGGGCGAGTGCCTTCGCCGGCCAACCTGCCGCCGGGCTGCATCTTTGAGCCGCGCTGCGACTATGCCCGCGACGAGTGCCGTCGCAAAAAGCCGGAGCTCCGCCAGGCTGATCACCAGCACTGGGTGCGCTGTCACTTTGCCGAGGAGATCGTCGCCCAAGACTGGACCCCACCGCAAAAGGTGATCGCCGAGTTATCCGCTCGAACGGAGATTGAAGAAGAACCCCAGGCGCTCTTGAAGGTGGAACACGCCAAGACCTACTACGAAGCGCCGGCCAAACAACTCATCGGCGGCGGCAAGCAATACGTCAAGGCCGTGGACGATGTGAGCATCGAGGCCCGGAAAGGCCAGACCTTGGGCATCGTCGGCGAATCGGGCTGTGGCAAAAGCACGCTCGTCAAGACGATCATCGGCATGGAGTCGCCCACTGCCGGCAAGTTCGAGTTCCTGGGCGTTGACATTTCCACGCCGGTGTCCAAGCGCAACCTGGACCTCATTGCCGAACTGCAGATGGTCTTCCAGAATCCCGATTCGACGCTGAACCCATCGTTCAACGTCGGGGCTCAGATCGCGCGCCCGTTGCGGCGCTTCAAGACCGTGCCAGCGCATCAGGTTCGCGACGAGGTGCTGCGCCTGCTGGACATGATGCGGCTGGGCGAGCTTTACTACGACCGCCTTCCTCGGCAGCTTAGCGGTGGCGAGAAACAACGCGTGGGCATCGCCCGGGCCATCGCCGGCCGCCCGGAACTGCTTCTCTGCGACGAGCCGGTTTCGGCACTGGACGTGTCCGTCCAATCGGCGGTGCTCAACCTGCTGCTGGAGATCCAGCAGGAGATGGGCACGACGATGATCTTTATCGCCCACGACCTGAGCGTGGTGCGCTTTTTCTGCGACCAGATCGCCGTGATGTACCTGGGCCAGATCGCCGAGGTCGGCCCCGCCGAGGCCATCTATGCGCCGCCCTACCATCCCTACACCGAGGCGCTGCTCTCGGCCGTGCCCATTCCCGACCCCAGGGCCGAGCAGAAGCACATCCGCCTGAGCGGCGTCGTGCCCAGTGCCCTCAATCCGCCCAGCGGCTGCCGCTTCCACACCCGCTGCCCGCGCCGGGCACAGATGCTGCCCGACGGCGGTGCCATCTGCGAGACCGAGGTGCCGCCCTGGCGCGACGCCGGGCATGGCCACCGCATCTTCTGCCACATCCCACTGGAGACACTGCAGCAGATGGAAGCCGTGGTGACGATTCGAGATTAGAGATCGGAGGAAGAGCAATGCTGGTCAAGGACTATATGACGCGGCATCCGTTGTTGGCGGAACCGGAAATGACCATCGTCGAAGCACAGCGGTTCATGGGCGAGAACAACGTGCGCCACCTGCCGGTGGTGGGCACTGGCAAACGGCTGCTGGGCCTGGTGACACGGCAAACGCTGCTGGTGGACGCCGGTCGCCTGGGCAGCCTGGACATGTGGGAGATCGCCCGCACGCTGTCCGGGTTGAAGGTCAAGGATGTGATGGTCAAGGCCGGGGACGTGATCACCACCGAACCTGACGTGACCATCGAAGAGGCAGCTCGCACCATGGTCGAGAAGAAGGTCGGCTGCCTTCCGGTGATTGAGGACGGGGCGGTGGTGGGCATCATCACCGAGATTGATCTGCTGGCCCAACTGGCGGCCATGATGGCCTCGCGGCGGGAAGGCGTGCGGGTGACGGTGCGCATGTCCAACGAGAAAAAGGGCGAGCTGGCCCGGCTGGTCAGTGCCATCAATGCGCAAGGTTGGGGGATCATGGCCCTGGGCGGTGCGCCGGCGCCCAAGGAACCGGACGAATGGGATGCCGTGGTCAAGATCAGCTACGTGTCCCAGGCCGACGTGGTCGCCGCCCTGGAGAAAGTCACCGGCCAGGAAATCATTGACGTGCGAGAGATCTGACGGCGGCTGCCGATAGGAAGGTCACGCGGTCGGGGACGTGGAAACCGAGGTTCCACGTCCCCTTACTCTGTGCGATGAACCAGCAGCATGGTGTCGGGTGGGGACTTAGACACCGGCCGTCTGGTGCATACCCTTCAGGGGCAGGTGCCCCGGTGAATTGATTGGGAAAATCTAGGGAAGCAGATGATTGAAACACATGGCACGAGCAAAACCAGTGCCTACTACGCCCGGCTGGGGCAGCAGGAGCGCGAGAGAATCCACATGGCCTCCCTGGAAATCCTAGAACGCGTGGGCGTGGATGTACACGACGAACAGGCTCGCCAGTTGCTGGTCAAAGGCGGAGCCAAAGCGGACGGCCTGCGCATCCGCATCCCCGAGCACATGGTGGAGAAGGCCCTGGCCGTGACGCCCAAGCGGATGACCCTGTACGACCGGCACGGCCGGGTGGCCATCCGCGCCTGGGGCTACAACACCTACTACGGCGGCGGCTCCGACTGTCTGAATGTGCTGGACCACCGCAGCGGCCAGCGCCGCCGGGCGGTGCTGAAGGACGTCGAAGAGGCAGCGACCCTGATGGACGCGCTGCCCGAGATCGAGTTCGTCATGTCCGCTTTCCTGCCCGAGGACGTGGATCAGCGCGTCTACGACCGCTACCAGATGGAGGTCATGCTGAACCGCACGACCAAGCCCATCGTCTTCGTCACGCCCGATTTCGCCGGCTGCGTGGCGGCGGTGGAGATGTGCGAGGTCGTGGCCGGGGGCGCCGAAGCCTTTCAGCAGCGCCCCTTCGCCGTCTGCTACATCAACGTCACCTCGGGGCTGGTGGCCAACGCCGAGGCCCTGCAAAAGTGCATGTACCTGGCCGAGAAGGGGTTACCGCTCCTGTACATCCCGCTCAACGCCGGCGGCGTCAACTCGCCGGCGACCACGGCCGGCTGCATGGCCTCCATGAACGCCGGCACCCTGCTGGGCATCGTGCTGGCCCAACTGGTGCGCCAAGGCACCCCCGTGGCCGTGCCCGGCTGGAACGGCGGCCCCTACAACCTGAAGACGATGGTCGGCAACTACGTCCTGGCCGACGAACAAGGCGTGCCCACCGAGATGGGCAAGTACTACGGCCTGCCCGTCTTCGGCCTGGGCGGCTGCACCGATGCCAAGGTGCTGGATCAGCAGTGCGGCGCCGAGGTGGCCCTGAGCCTGTTCACGGCGCTGTTCCACGGCGCCAACATCGTCCACGACGTCGGCTTCATGGATTCGGGCATGCAGGGGTCGCTGGCCCTGATCGCCATCGCCAACGATCTGATCGGCTGGCTGCGGGCGGCCACGGCGGGCGTGCCGGTCAACGAGGAGACGCTGGCCCTGGACGTCGTGGACGAGCTAGGGCCGACAGGCGACTACCTGAGCCACGCACACACCCTGAGACACTTCCGAGAGCCCTACTACTCCAGGTTGGCGGACAAGGGTACCCATTCGCAATGGACCGAGCGCGGCGCGACGACGATGGAACAACGGGCGGCCCAGCAGGTGGACGAGATCCTGGCCAGCCACCAGCCGGAACCGCTCCCCGCCGACGTGCAGCGGGACATCAGAAAAGTTGTGGCGCGGGAACAAGAGCGGGTTGGAGGTTAGAGAGATGCACGACGAAAAGCCGTTTTTCATGCGCGAGCCATGGATGTATGACCCCGAGGCAGAGCCGCACCTTCGCCCGGACGCGCATCTGGGGTTCGACACGCGGGCGCTGCACGCCGGCTTCAACCCGCTTAAGGACATAGAGGCATTCCGGGCCTTCGTGCCGCCCATCGTGCAGTCCATGACCTATCCCTACGAGCGCTTCGACAGGTTTCCGGACTACATCTACGGGCGCAGCAAGACGCCGACCGTCAGCGTGCTGGAGGCGCGACTGGCCTCGCTGGAGGGCGGGGAAGCCGCCGTCAGCGCCAGCTCGGGGTCGCAGGCGCTGTTCAACCTGGTTTTCACGCTGGCCCGCCCCGGCGACAACGTGGTCACCAGCCTGAACATCTTCGGCGAAGGCTACAAGCAGGCGGCCACCATCTTTCCTGAGCGCTGCAGCGTGGAGTTCCGCTTCGTCCAAGACCCCGGTGATCCGCGATCCTGGGATGGCGAGATAGACGAGCGCACCCGCCTGGTGTGGGTGGAGACGCCCAGCAACCCCTGCCTCTTCGTCACCGACATCGCCGCCGTGGCCGATGTGGCCCACGCCCGCGGCGTGCCGCTGATGGTGGACAACACCATCGCCACCGCCGCGCTGCAGAAACCGCTGGCGCTGGGCGCGGACATCATCCTGCTGTCCATCACCAAGTTCCTCTGCGGCAACGCCAGCGTGCTCGGCGGCGCGGTGGTCGGGCCGGAAGCGCTGGTGGAGGACATCCGCTGGAACACCACCGAGTTCGTCGGCGCTATCCTGCAGCCCTTCGAGGCCTGGCTGACGCTGCAGTTCCTGGAGACGCTGTCGCTGCGCATGGAGCGGCACAGCGCCAACGCGCAGAGCGCGGCGGAGTTTCTGGCCAGCCACCCCCAGGTGCGGCACGTCAACTACCCCGGTCTGCCGGATCACCCGCAGCACGACCTGGCACGGCAGCAGATGAGGGGCAACAGCGGACTGCTCTCGTTCGTGGTGCCGGGAGGAATGGCCGGCGCGGCGGTGGTCATGGACAACCTGCAACTCGTCGTCCACGCCGTGACCTTCGGCACCAGCCGCACCATCTGCATGCATCCGGCGACGATCACCCACGAGCACATGACACCGGAGGAGCGCGCCGCCGCCGGCATAGATGATGGGCTGATCCGCCTCTCCGTCGGCCTGGAGAACCCGCGGGACATCATCGCCGACCTGGATCAGGCCCTGGCGAGACTATGACCACCGGCGACGCAAGCTGAGGTCTGACAGAATGACCCTCCGGCAAGAATTCGTGGCTGTCTTCGGGGTTTGGGAAGAGGCACGGCCCTATCTGCACATGATGGTTGACGAGCAGGACATGCAGCTCGTCGTCGCCATGAAGGGCGCTGCCATCACGGTAGAGCAGGCCACCCAGCGACTGGCGATAGACTTCGAGCAGGCAGCCGACCTGCTGCAGCGATGCACCTCTCGTTGCATCGTAAACAAGACAGAAGTGGTTGGCGTGACGACCTACACCCCGGCAGACTTCGGCGCTTGCCTGGATCACTTCGCGAAGTATGGGCGCTGGGACGACCTCCCGCCGCAGGCCCGCCAGGCTATTGACCGCCGCTTCCTGGACGAGTTCATCGCCAGTCACCGGCCCAGCGTGGCGCGAAAGATGCAGGGGCTGGCGACGCAAGGCGACCTGCCGAACGACACGGTCCTGTTGCTGGACGAGGTGGAAGAGATGATCGAGGCGGCCTCCCACATCGTCGTTCAGCCTTGCGATTGTCGCCGCCTGGGGCAGAATTGCGACCGCCCCGTGAATACCTGCATCTGGCTTGACGAAGGGGCTCTGGAAGCCCTTGACCGAGGCTACGGCAACCCACTGAGCAAGGAGGAGGCCAAGGAACTGGTTCGCTGGGCGGACAGGAAGGGGCTGATGCACACTGCCGACAGCGAGTGGCAGACGCGAGGCCTTCATGCCATCTGCAATTGCTGCGCCTGCGATTGCTACCCCTTCCGGGCGGCGATGGAGCTGGGCAGCAAGGGAGTGTGGCCCCAGAGCCGCTACATCGCCGTGCATGACCCCGAACGGTGCACTCTCTGCGGTGCGTGTGTCCAGCGCTGCCACTTTGCCGCCTTCTACCACGGCGATCCTGTGGCGGGGAGAGACGGCGAGGCGAGGCGAAGCATCCTCTTCGATCCGGACAGGTGCTGGGGCTGCGGCCTGTGCGCCAATACCTGCCCGACAGTCGCCATCGAGATGCTGGCCTGCGCCCAAGACGTGAGGGTGTGAGACGACATGGCCCGCATTACCCGCATTCTGGCCGTGCCCGCCGTGGGCGCCTACTATTTCGACGACCTGGCCGCCCTGCAGGCCTGCGCCATGGGCACCGCCGAGAGGTACACGGCCGCTCCCGTCACGCCCGGCTTCCGCCGCGTGCGGGAGGTGGCCGAAGCGGTCTCCGTGGGCCTGGTGCTGAGTACAGGGCAGGTGGCCTGGGGCGACTGCGTGGCCGTGGAATTCAGCGGCAAGGCCGGCCGCGATGCGGTGTTCCGCAGCGAAGCCGGCTTGGCGACAATTCAGCGCACCGTGGCCCCACTGCTGCAGGGCCGCGAGATCACCAGCTTTCGCCATCTGGCCAGCGAAGTGGATGCACTGACCGAGGCGGTGGAGATTGTCCGTCCGCGTCTCCCCTCCGAAGCTGACGGTCAGCGAAAAGGATTGTCCCGGCGCGACCTGTTGACCGCGCCGGCCCGCGCACTGCAAGCGAGTCAGGAACAGGAGCCTGAGCGGGTCACCGTCGAGCGTCGCCTGCACAGCGCCGTGCGCTACGGCGTCAGCCAGGCTTTGCTGAAAGCAGTGTCCCTGACCCGCGGCGTGACCATGGCCGAGGTCATCGCCGAGGAGTGGAACCTGCCGCTGCCCGACACTCCAGTGCCCATCCACGCCCAATGCGGTGCCGACCGCTACGCCGGCGCGGACAAGATGATCGCCCGTCGCGTGGCCTCACTGCCCCACTCCCTGGTGGACAACATCCCGGAGCAACTGGGCGAGGATGGCGTCGTGCTGACGCGATACGCCCGCTGGCTCAAGGCGCGCATCCAGGAACTGGGCGGCGGTGAGTATCGCCCGACCATCCACCTGGACGTGCATGGCGCGCTGGGGCAGATCTACGACAACAACCTGGGCCGCGTTCTGGGGCAACTGTACGCTCTGCAACAGGCGGTGCATCCTTACCCCCTGCGGGTGGAATGCCCGGTGCTCATGGACAGCCGCCAGGCCCAGATCGCAGCCATGAAGACGCTGCGTGACTACGTTCGCCACCGAAAGATGAGCGTGCAACTCGTCGCCGACGAGTGGGCCAACACGCTGCAGGACATCCGTGCCTTCGTGGAAGCGCAAGCCGCCGACATGGTCCAGATCAAGATGCCCGATCTGGGCAGCGTGCACAACTCGGTGGCGGCGGTGCTGGCCTGCAGGGCTGGTGGCGTGGGAGCCTTCCTGGGCGGCAGTTGCGCCGAGACCGACCGCGCGGCGCGGGTGGCCGTGCACGTGGCCCTGGCCACCCGTCCGGACATCATCATGGCCAAACCGGGCATGGGGGTGGACGAAGCCATCTCGCTGGTGCAAAACGAAATGATCCGCACCTTGGCTCAGATACATGGTGCGTAGTGCGTGTTGCGTGCTGTGCCACTGCGCAACATGCCTTATGTTCACAGAGGAGTTCCTGGCGTTATGGACGATTCTCGGCAAGTAAACATTGAGATCCGGAGCCCCAAAGTAGTGCAGCAGTGCCTTGATAGGATGACGGAGAACATGGCACTGGACGAGAACGGTCGTGTCACCTTCCCCATGGGCTTCAAGTTCTATGTATGTTCTGAAATCCTCTCAGACAATGTTACAATCAAGGCCATTTCACATGGTCACACCAATAGAGCTATAATCAACAAGGCGCTATTTCGGCTCGGCACGTACAAGAGGCACACATTGCCAATGTTCAGACGCGCTTTGGCGGTTGAGGCCAAGCGGCATCTTCGTGACGAAGCAACATACACAGTGTTGATGCTACTGAACAGCAATGATACAGCTTTTAGGGATCATAGGTCTTTTGATATTGGAGGGACTGTTCTACGAATCTGTACATGGGCTTCGCTACGTGAGGAGTTTGGCTCGCAATTGCAGAGATTGCTTGACAATTGGAGGAGCCTGGAGATTGGTGACGGCATGAGCAACCTGGTCGTACGGTATGAAGACAACAAGACACTACTGAGGTACTTCGACTTCACCCCAGCGCTGTGCGAGGTTCAGGCTTACTCGCTCAGAGAGGCGGTTGGTCAGGCGGAACTGGCCTTCGACACACTACGCGCTCTGCTTAATATGCAGCAGATTTATGGCATGACCCAATACCAAGGAGGCAGATCCAAACCCTTGGGCAAACTTCTTCCTTCTCCTGTACTTGGTGCCTTTGCATCTGACAAAAGCTTCCAAGAACCTCTATACTTCACCGTTGGACGGTATCGCTACTCAAGGCACCAGATTACGCCCAAAGACGTAGAGAGAGCCGCTGAGTTGCTTTCGCGTCTGACATCATGGCAGAAAGATGGACAGAGTACCCGGGACATGCTTGTAGACATCCTGTGCAAGTATGGACAAGGGTTGGATACTCCTGATTGGCAGAGTGCATTTCTGTTCTTTTGGCAGATACTAGAGATAGCGGCACTCCAAAGCCAGACGGACATCATCAACATGCGCAAGGTCATAGCTCGCACTTACAACTTGATTACGGGAGGCAAAACAGATCTATTGCTAAAACAACTGCTGGAATGCCTGAAGCGAACCAGAAATGAACTTGTACACCTTGGGAAGTTCCCTGAGGAAGGGCTGCACCAGGTGAATCTACTGAAATCTGTTGTTGACCGGGTGATCGATGCATTGCTCACCAAACTCGATGACCTTCCCGATCGGAGGAGTCTTGAAGTATACTACAGGTGTGTAACCCTCAATAACGCCGAAATAGAAACTCAACGGAGGGTTATTGACTTCATCTCACAACCAGACAACCGGAATCTATGATCGTATCACCTATGTGTCGTCCATCAAGACATCGTAGAATCGTGAAATTTGGCACATCGGTAAATCACCGAGAAATTAACCCTTTTGGGCTATCCAGAGATTCTACGATGTGCTGATGGCTGACACCTATGTCCTAGCCACGCTGGCTATACGGACGTGCTATTGATGACCTGGCAACTTTGTGGGGCATCGGGCTGCTATTCCTGTCGTAGGGGGTGTAAAAGGATATGGATACCAACTATCACGCTCACCAAACACCACGGTTCCGGGTTCTGTCGGACCGGCAAATCGAGAAGCTTTACCAGGCCACGCTGGAGTGTTTGAACCGCACCGGCGTCGAGGTGCGCAACGCTGAGGCGCGGGAGTTGCTGGCCGCTGCCGGCGCACGGGTGGACGGCACGCGTGTGCGCATTCCCCCGCACGTCATCCAAGATGGTGTCGCCGCCAGTCCGCGATCCTTCACCCTGTGGGGCAGGAACGGCCAACACGAGATGCATATCGTGCCCGACCGCGTCTACTTCGGCCCCGGCCCCACCTGCACCTATTTCGTGGATCCGGAGACGGGCGAGCGGCGCAAGGTTCGCCGCGGCGATCCGGGGCTCACGGCGCGGGTCTGCGACGCCCTGCAGCACATTGATTACGTCATGAGCCTGGGGCTGATCAGCGACGTGACCCCCACGCTGGCCCCCGTCTACGAGTACGCGGAGATGGTGGCCAACACCGCCAAGCCAATCCTGCCCTGGGCCTACTCCGCCGCCCACGTCTCCGACATCTACCAGATGGCCGTGGCCGTCTCCGGCAGCGCGGCGGCTTTTCGCGAACAGCCCCACTTCGCCATCTTCGTCACCTTCCAGTCACCGCTGGTGCACACCGACGAGGACCTGGCCAACGTGCTCTGGGCTGCCGAGCGAGACATCCCCATCGTCTATCTGGGCGGTGCCACGCTGGGCGCCACCTCTCCTGTGACCGGTGCCTCGGCACTGGTCATCTACCTGGCGGGCGCGCTGAGCGGCCTGGCCATCATCCAGCTCAAGCGGCGGGGGGCTGCGGTGTGCATCGGAGGCGTGCCGCAGGCCATGGACCTGCGCAGCGGGCGGCCGGCCTACGGCTCGCCGG
>JACNHM010000136.1 GCA_014383605.1 Chloroflexota bacterium | reverse complement strand
GGCTCCATCCAGGATGGTCTTCAGCGTCTTGCGCTTGACGATGACGCCTCGATGATAAGGCACGGCTACCTGCCGCCGGTCAGTGTCACGACGCATGACGTGATGGCTGCCCTTGATGCGATCCACGTAGAAGCCAGCTCGCTTCGGGGCCCTGGCGACCTGGCGTCCAGTGACGGCTAGGAAACGGGGACTCATGCCGCGACCGCCAGCGGCATCTCGAAGGACAGTCGCTCGCCCAGTTGTGTCAAGGGAACTGGATCACCATGAGCAATCAGACTTTCAACATACCCCTGCACTGCCTCCTCGATGTTCGCCAGGGCCTCCAGATAGGTTTCCCCCTGGCTGGCGCAACCAGGCAGCGACGGGCAGGTTGCATAGTAGCCGCCCTCTTCACAGGGTTCGATCACGATGGGTACTCTGTAGCTTCTCATGGTCACTCCTCGTCCCTCCTGTGAACCTGTCATGGCTTCGGCCCTCCATTGACATTTTAGTTAGCGCACAACGTCTGGGCTGTCTGAAGCGTACGTCTCCACGAAATGCTGGTGAAGCTGTTCGGCGTTGGTCACGCCGCTCAGGTCCCAGTTCATGTCAGCAGGGTACAGGACGAAGGGGTAATCCTGTGGGCCGCCCAGGCCGCCGTGCGAGGCCCACTGCTCCTCGAAAGAGACCACCTCTCCGGCCTCGTTCCAGGCCCCCAGCAGGATCAGGTCGCCGCTGTGGGGAAAGGAAGCTACCCGTGCCAGTTGCGCGGCGGCCAAGCGCGGCTCCGGCAGCGTGGCCAGCCGATGGCCGGGGCTAAACTCAGCTTCCGGGTCGAGCGGCTGCACCCCCTGCGGCGTCAGAAAGGCGGCATGGCCGTCGTTGCGCCCCAGGATGAGGCCGATGCCTGGCTCCTCCAGCAGCCGCGCCACCAGCCCCGGATAGAGGATGGCCACCTCGCTCAGGTCCATCGGTGCTGGCGTGACGTTGAAGTAGACGTGGGCCAGGCTGCCGGAGCTGCGTACGATGACGTCGTCGTGCCGCTCCAGGTCCCAGCCTAACTCGGGGTCGGGCGGCACCCGCTCCTCCATCCAGCGCCGCAGCACCCGCCACAGCGCCCGCGCCCGCCGGGAACGGTACATCCCGGCCTCCATGCCCCGCAGCTCCTCCAGCAGGAAGGCCGCCGGCTTGTGGGCGTGATACATCTCCCCCCAGCGCTCGTCCAGCGCCACCGCTTCGCCCACCTCGGCGGCGATGACCTCCCCCAGCGTGACGCCGTGCCGCTCCCGGAAGGGCGTGCTGGGACTCATCCCGTGGTCCGAGAGCACGTAGAGATCGTACTGGCGGCGGCGGTACTGGCGGCGGATGCGGTCAATCTGCCGTACCTGTTTGTCCAGCCCGCGCAGCGCCCGCAGCGCCTCGTGCCCCAGCGGCCCCACGTGATGGGCCACCTCGTCGTAGCCGAAGTAGTTGGCCCAGATGCTGGGCACGCCGCGGTAGATGTCCATCATCACGCCGAAGGTCTCGATCTCCCGGAAGACGACGTTGACCATGATCTGGAAGAAGGGGCGAATGAGGGTGAAGCGCTGGCGCCGCCCCGGCCGCCAGCGGGAGGCCAGCCGTCCCCAGAGGTCGCGCAGGTACTCCCAGACGGACACGCCGACGGTGCGCAGGGCGCGCCAGGGGCTCAGCAGGAAAAGGAGGACGAAGCCGAAGCCGCGCACGTTCTCGAAGAAACGGTCGCGGCCCCAGGCGGCCAGGGTGAAGAGGGAGAGGCGCGCCCCGCCGTCGAACATGTTGACGTAACTGGAGCCGCCGTGGAGGATGCCTTCTCTCCCGGCGGCCAACCGCTCCTGCAGTTGCCGCACCAGCGCTGGCGGCTTGCAGACCACCGACAGGCCGCTGTCCTTTTCGTACCAGCGGAAGGAGGGCACGTCCCAGTTGTTGCCGAACATGATGCCCGCCTGCACGGCGGGCGTGCTGGAGGGGAGGCCACAGCGCCAGCGGGCCAGCCGCGCCTCGCCGGAACTGAGAAGCCGCTGCAGCGTGGGCGTGTAGCCACGGGCCATGGCCTCTTGCAGATACTCGTGGGCCAGGCCGTCCATCTGGATGATGATGAACCCGCGCCGGTCAGCCGCATCGGCACGCGGGCGGCCCATCCGCTCGGCCAGCGTGCCGTACTTGCGCGTGTAGTACCAGCGGGCCAGGCCGTCCACCAGGTCGAGGATGCGCCGCAGCAGCCAGGTCACGGGTCAAATCCAAAGTTCAAAGCCCAAAGTCCAACCGTGTCCATCCGTGTTAATCCGTGTCCCACCTTGACCGAGCGAACGCTTGTGGGCTTATCATCATCAAGGTGTAAGCCTCGTTGATGTCGGCCAGGGTGAGCAGCGCCACCGGCTGGCCGTTCTCCAGGACGGGCAGCGCCTGGCAGGCGGCCGTGGCCATCTTCTGCTGAGCGGCTAGCAGCGTGTCGTCCGGCGCCACCGTGGGATGGTCGCCGCACATCACCTGGCTCACGGCCACGTCGGGGCCGTGGCGACGCAGCGCGTCCAACACCGCGGCCCGCGAGAGCACGCCGACCAGTTGCCCGCCCTCGATGACCATGAAGTCCGCCTGGTGCGTGCTCAGCGTCAGGTCCACGACGTGCGACAGCCGGTCCGCAGGGGAGACCGGGCGTGTGTTGCGGCTGGCGGCCTGATACACGCGCAGGTCGCCCAGCAGCTCGCGGGCCGCCGCCGTCTGCCCCTCCTGTCCGGCGCCGAAGAAGATAAAGATGGCGATGAGCATGAGCGTGAACTGGCCGGGGATCAGCAGGCCAGCCAGGCCCAGGAGCAGCGCCAATCCCTGTCCCACGGCCACGGCGATGCGCGTGGCCTGGACGTAGGGCAGGGCCATGGCCAGCAGCGCTCGCAGGACGCGTCCCCCGTCCATGGGAAAGGCGGGGATGAGGTTGAACAGCCCCAGCACCAGGTTGGTGGACAGCAGGTACAGCAGCAGTGTCTGCCAGGTGGGTTGTTGCATCAGTTGCGGCAGCCGCATGATGTCGCCCAGAGCGCCCACGGCCAACAGGGATGCCGCCAGCAGGCCCAAGACGGCGGCGATGACGAAATTGACCGCCGGCCCGGCGATGGACATCAGCAGTTCCTGTGACGGCTTGCGCGGGATGTCCCCCATCCGGGCCACGCCGCCGATGGGCCACAGCGTGATGTCCCGCACCTGGACGCCGAAACGTTGCGCCACCAGGCTGTGCCCCAGCTCGTGCAGCACGACGCAGGCGAAGAGCAGCAGCACGTAGACGACGCCGAACAGCCCTCCTTGCCAGCCGCGTGCCCCCATGCCCCAGTACTGGGAGGCAAAGAGGACGACGATGAACAGAAACGTGACGTGCAACCGAATGTCAATGCCCCTGACGCGGGCGATTTTCACAGACCAATGCATGTTAGCTTCCCCCATAACTTGCTTCTACTGAACTGATGGCCTCGAGCTTTCACGGTCTGCCGAGGCTTGGTATATTGGTACGCTGGTAGATTGGTGCTTGTGGTGCACGAGAACCAATTGACCAGCAAGTCACACGAGATTATACCTCATCTGTGTCTCCGAGTCAATGTTTGACAATCTGACGTTTCTGTGGTATAAGATCTTACCTGAATACGGCAAAGGCTGTGATGGAAACGAGTAGGCGGAGGGTAGCGACCAGCGAGTCCGGGACGGTGCGAGCCGGATGCGCGAAGCCCGCCGAAAATCCTTCCGGAGCCGCTGATCGAACGGCTGGGGGTGGTATATTGGGAAACCGGTAGATTGGTAAATTGGTTGGCGTATCGCTTTCACCAGTTTACCAATGTACCAATCTACCAATCTACCAATCTACCAATGTACCACCCTACCAACCCAGTAGACTCAGACGGCCTCGTCCACCGTTACCCGGACACGGGTATCGGAGCGCTGCATGCCAGCTCCCGCACCCGGCAGAGTGAGCGGTCGCGCTAAGAAGGGTGGTACCGCGGGGGTTTGACCTGTGCCCTCGTCCCTGGGGACGGGGGTTTTTCTTTTCAGAAAGCAGGAAGCAAGAGGCAGGGAGAAAGATGCAAGAGGCAAGAAACAGGATGACGGAGTTGCTTTACCA